>JAISCH010000192.1 GCA_031265725.1 Propionibacteriaceae bacterium | reverse complement strand
AACAGCTACCGGAATTCCGCCTTGTTTAGAACTTGCCACGGTGCGTCCCACTCCGTAGATCGGAAGGTCAATGCCTTGCAACTCAGTGACATCGCGGTAGGCACCATTGAGGACAACTCCCGCCGCATTTCTCTGTTTTGCTTTCAACGCTCGCTGGCCGCCAAATGAGGAGGCATCGATCCGTCCCGCATTATCGATCACGATCACATCACCAGGTTGTACATAGTCGAGATATTCGATGCGCGCTCCGGGACCTGCTTCATCCTTATGTTGGAATTGAACTGTTCGAGCAATGCCAACGAAAGATTTGGCTGGCTCCAGTGGCCAGATGCCAGCCAGTCCCAGTGCGTAGTGGCCTAGTTTTGCAAGTGCATCGGAAAGTTGGCAAGTGGAAACATCAAGCGGGTCGAGTTGAGCCATGTAAATCATCCTCATTTTACAGATAACTACATCATATAGTATTTCAAGGCGATGAGGAATGTTTCCCGGTGGCTGCTTTAAGCTTTAGCTTGGGCCGTGCGACTGGCGACGGCGGTAGACGATGCGGGACAGTATGAAGCGATCCAATTGGCTTTCTCCGGTGTGGTTGCTGCTGATTGCTATTGTGTCGCTGCAATTTGGGGCGGCTTCGGCTAAATCGATCTTTGCTGAGCTTGACCCGTTGGCTATGGCTTGGTTGCGGATGCTGATCTCGGCGCCGATCTTGCTTGTCATCGCCCGGCCTAGGGTGCGTCGGCGTTCGCGGACGCAGTGGCGGGACGTGCTTTGCTATGGGTTGATCCTCGGGGTGATGAATGTCGCCATCTATCAGGCGATGGCCCGGATTCCGATTGGGATCGCGGTTACCATCGAATTCCTGGGGCCGCTGGGGATTGCTTTTGCCAGTATTCGGAAGCTGCGCGATGTGGTTTGGGTGGTGTTCGCCGGGGCTGGCGTCGTGCTGCTGGGATGGTCGCCGGCCGAATCGCTGGACTTGGTCGGAGTCGGGTACGCCCTACTGGCAGCGTGTTGCTGGGCGGGCTACATCCTGATCTCGGTACGGGTGGGGAAGGCTTGGTCGGGGATCAGCGGAGTGGCAGTGGGTTCTGTCGTCGGCGTGGCACTCTTCGCCGCTCCGGGCATCGCCGTCGCTGGAGAGGCGATGCTCAACTGGCACGTCATCGGGGTTGCCGCCGTGGTGGCCGTCTGCTCCTCGGCGATCCCCTACGCCTTGGAGATGATCGCCTTGCGCAGCCTGCCCCCAGCCGTTTTCGGCATCATGCAAAGCCTGGAACCGGCGATGGCGGCATTGATGGCGTTGCTCCTGCTCAGCGAGGCCCTGACGCTGACCGAATGGTTGGCCATCGCTTGCGTGGTCGTCGCCAGCGTCGGAGCCACCTGGTCAGCCGAATTGAAACCTCCGGCAACCGATCAACCCCCCGATTGATCCCCAACCAAACGCCGCCCCCTTCCAGCGACCACCCAATCGGCCGAACCGACTTTCACGCTCGATTGGATCCATCCAGTCGGCCAAAAATGTAACATTACCCATATTGTGACATTGCCCATATCAGAGTAGCCTGGTTGCATGACTTTACTGTTGAGCGCTGATGATCGGGTGCGAGTCCCGTTAGCCAAACTGGGGGTGAAGCCGCGCGCGGACTATCAAGCCGACCTACGCGAGGATGGAACGATCATTCTCACTCCAGTGACCGTGATTCCCACCAGGGAGCTTGAGTTGTGGCGGGACGAGGCGTTACGGGCATCCGTGATGCGCGGACTGACTGAAGCCGCAGATGGCCTGGCTCAGCCTGATGCTGAGTTGGACCAATTACTCGACGAACTGGAAGATGCCTAAAGGTGCCAGCTCCGCCGTTCACGCTGTTTTACACGCCGGAGTTCAAGACCGTCCTGACCCGAATACAGCAGGACGATCCGGTCAAATATCGCAAGATCCTCAAAACATTGAAGTTGTTGCGTGACGTGGGGCCGTCCTATCCGTCCTTGCAATCCCACGGGTACACCTCTTTCACCGGGCCAGACGGCGAAAACGTGTGGGAGTCCTACGTCGAGAATCGCACGCCCTCAGCATGGAGGGTTTTCTGGTGCTATGCCGCTGATGCGACTGACACCATTGTCATGGTCAGCGCAGGCCCACACCCTTGATCCGACTCACTTCGATGAGTCCAACCGGTGTAGTCTGCCCACAAATCCCCCGCCGAGACTCCGGCGTAACTGTCGGTTGAATTGAGCTGAGCGCACAGCTTCCCGATCACTCAACGATTTCTGGTCACTCCACGAAATGACGGGCTGCGCCGCGATCAGCGGACAGCGCCATCGAGGCGTAAATCTTCAAGGCGGTCGACACCTCGCGCACGCGCTGCCGAGGCTTCCAGCCCCGAGCGTCCTGACTGGCCCGGCGTTCGGCCAAGGTGGCGTCGTCCACTAGAAGGTTTATCGAACGCTCCGGGATGGAGATTTCGATCCGGTCGCCGTCCTCGATCAGGCCGATGGGTCCACCGGACGCCGCCTCGGGGGAGATGTGGCCGATGGACAGCCCCGACGACCCGCCCGAGAAACGTCCGTCAGTTATCAAGGCGCATTTCGGTCCGAGTCCGACACCTTTTAGGTACGAGGTCGGGTAGAGCATCTCCTGCATGCCAGGGCCGCCTTTCGGCCCCTCATAGCGCACCACCACCACGTCGCCAGCCTCGATGCGACCGCCCAGGATCGCCTCGACGGCCTCCTCCTGCGATTCAGTGACCTTCGCGGTGCCGCTGAACGTCCATTGGCTCTCCGGGACCCCGGCCGTCTTGACGATGCAGCCATTGGGCGAGATATTGCCTCTCAGCACGGCCAAGCCGCCGTCTTTGGTGTAGGGGAATTCCACCGAACGGATACAGCCAGCCTCGGCGTCCAGATCAAGGCTCTCCCACCGCGCGGACGAACTGAACGCCGCCGTGGTCCGTACCCCACCGGGAGCGGCATGGAAAAGCTCCACGGCTTCCGGCAATGGGTCGCCGCCCCGAATGTCCCAATCCCGCAGCCAGGTGGCCAGATCGGGGGAGTGGACGGCATGCACATCCGGGTCGAACAATCCGCCCCGGGCGAGTTCTCCCATGATCGCCGGGATTCCGCCAGCGCGGTGAACGTCCTCCATGTAGTACTTGTTGGTGTTGGGCGCGACCTTGCAGATGCAGGGATGGCTGCGGGACAGCGCGTCGATATCGTCCAATCCGAAATCGACCCCGGCCTCGTGCGCGGCGGCGAGCAGATGCAGCACGGTGTTGGTGGAGCCGCCCATTGCGATATCCACCCGCATCGCGTTGGCGAAGGCCGGTTTGGTGGCGATGGATCGCGGCAGCACCGACTCGTCTTCGTCCTGGTAATAACGGGCACACAATTCCACGACCAGCTTGCCAGCGTTCTCGAAAAGATCACGACGCTTGTCGGCGGTGGCGAGGGTGGAGCCGTTGCCGGGCAGGGCCAAGCCGATCACCTCCAGCAGGCAGTTCATCGAATTGGCAGTGAACATGCCCGAGCAAGAACCACAGGTGGGACAGGCGGAACGCTCGATGGCCTCGATGTCGCTGTCGCTGACATTCCGGTCCACCGCCTTGATCATCGCGTCGATCAGGTCCAGCCGGGTCTCAGCCGTTCCCACCATCGCTTTGCCCGCCTCCATCGGCCCGCCCGAGACGAATACCGTGGGGATGTTGAGACGGATTGCTGCCAGCAACATGCCGGGAGTGATCTTGTCGCAATTAGAGATGCAGACCAGCGCGTCGGCGGCGTGCGCGTTGACCATGTACTCGACCGAGTCAGCGATGATCTCCCGGCTGGGCAGCGAGTAGAGCATGCCGTCGTGGCCCATAGCGATGCCGTCGTCAACGGCGATGGTGTTGAATTCGCGGCCCACCCCGCCCGCGTCGGCTATCGCGTCGGCCACCAGCGCCCCGATCTCACGCAGATGGACGTGGCCGGGAACGAATTGGGTGAACGAATTGGCGATTGCGACGATCGGCTTGCCGAAGTCGGCCTCGCTCATCCCGGTGGCTCGCCAAAGGGCGCGCGCTCCGGCCATATTGCGACCCTGGGTGGTGGTGCTGGAACGTAGTGCTGGCATCTGGATCGGGTCTCCTTGCTGTTTACGGCCGGGCGTGGAGGCAATTTGTGGGTACCTGGTGTACCTGGTCAAGATTAGTCCGCCGCGTGGCCGCGTGGTGCCATGCCGCGCATTGGACAGCGCAACGAAATGGGACAAACCCGGACTCAGCGGCGGCGCGGCCGGTATTTCCGCGAGCCACCCGGCATCTGACCGCGAGTTTGTCCCATTTCGCTGATCGAGAATTCCTGGACCCGCCCACTGCGACACTGCCAATAGCCGTGCGGAGGGCTTGGCAAGCCGGATAGATTTGTAGCCATGAGGAAATTCCCCCTTAGTCGCTTTATCGCACTGCCCATCGTCCTGGCTTTGGCTTTAACGGGTTGCGTGCCCGAATCGGATCAACAGCCAACAGTGGGCAAGCCGTCCTTCACCCGCGATCTGGCCGGATTCGCGCCCGATAGCACGGACTGGATTTTCATCTCAGTCGAGTTGAACTATCTGCAAGGCGACCGGGGGAATCACAGTCTGTCCCCGACCCAGTTGCGGCTGGCTCCCACTGACGATAGTAAAGGCGGCTGGCTGCCGGACGTGAGCGCGATGGAATTGCTCTCTCAGAACGAGTCCTATTTCGCTGAGTTCCAGGACACCGCAGGTACGGTCACCCTGGTCTACCAGGCCCCTGCCGAACGTCTGGTCGGCGCGGTATTGGCCAATAGCCAATTCGATGCCGAGTCCGGCAAACCGGTGCGTGAGTTCGACTTGGGCATAACGGAAGTGCCCACCGTCACCGGTGAGGCTGGCGGCGCTCCGATTGGCCGGGTGCCGTTGGGTGAGGCGGCGGTGTCGGGAGACTTCAGCTTCCAGGTCGAGCAGGTGCGGATGGCGACTTTGATAGCCGGGATGGCACCGCAATTCGGCAGCCGTTTCGCCGTGGTCGAGTTGAAAGCGACCTGCGAGCAGGATGCGGGATGCTCGCTGTCCAAGGTGTTGAACGCAGTACGACTCGTCGCCACTCCCGGACAGCCAGCCAGCCCGAATCTCTTGGCGAACAGGATGCTGGCTGACGACAATCCATTCCTCACTACGGACCCGCTGGCGGCCAAAGAGAGCAAGACCGGCACTTTCGTCTTCGAAATGCAGGAGGAGACGGACCCCTATCTCAGTATCGGCGTTGAGACCGGTGAGTCTTTGCGGCGCTTCGAGCTGGATTGGGCTGCGGCAAAAACGGAGCAGCAACTCAACCCGGACCCGAAATCAACCGCTATCGGGACTGAGGTCTTGGCGGACCCGTTGAAAGTGACTGTGCTCAAAAAAGCCGAGACCAAGGACGGTGCCGTCCGGGTACAGGTCAAAGTGACCAATACCGCCAAGACTCCAGTCCAGCCGGGAGGATATTTCCGCTTGCTGGACGGCGATCATAAGGTGATCAACGCAAAAGCCGAAGGCTCGCTCGATGCTCCGTTGGAGGCCAATAAGAGTGCGACCGGATGGCTGTCCTTCCCCGGCGGCAAGGCCCAGGGCGGCAAACTGCTGTTCTGGAATGACCGGCTGTCCGGCCTGGGACAGAGGGGAGCATCGCTTGCTCGCTTCGTCATCTGATCCGGCCGGCCAGCGCCTTCCGCTGGGTGAAATCTGGCATTCCAGTTAGAATTGGCTTGATATGGGGTTTCTGACTGTAGCTGTGATCGGAGTGCTGGTTGTCGTATTGGTTACGACGCTGGCTCCGAAAATCGGGGTGGCCGCCCCACTCGTTTTGACGTTGGTGGGCATCGGAATAAGTTTTCTGCCGATTGTCGGGCCGATTGAGATCGACCCGGAGTGGATTCTCGCGATAGTGCTGCCGCCGCTGCTGTATTCGACAGCGGTCAACACTCCGACGATGGAATTCCGCCGCGATCTGTCCACCATCTCAGTGTTCGCGGTGCTCCTGGTCGTCGTCTCCGCTGTCGGAGTCGGATTCCTGCTGACCTGGCTGGTGCCGGGACTGGAGTTGCCGATCGGCATCGCGGTCGGTGCCATCGTCAGCCCCACTGATGCGGTGGCGACCACGATCGTCCGCAAAGCTGGGGTGTCTCCCCGGATCGTCACTGTGCTGGAGGGGGAAGCCCTCTTCAACGACGCGTCATCGCTGGTGCTGCTCCGTTCCGCTGTGGCGGCTTTCTCGGTAACGGTGTCGTTCTGGTCAGTCGCCGTCGACTTCTTGTATGCCGTCCTGCTGGCCCTGCTGATCGGCTTCGTGGTCGGGCATATCAACATCGTCATCCGCACCAAGATCCCGCAAGTAACCTCGAATGTGGCTTTCTCCCTGGTCGTCCCCTTCCTGGCCTACGTCCCGGCAGAGCACTTGCACGCCTCCGGACTGGTGGCCGCAGTCACTGCCGGGCTGGTCACCGGGAATCACACTCCCAAGCGGCTGCCCGCCGAGGTGCGTATCGCTGAGCAGACGGTTTGGCGCACGATTGAATTGCTCTTGGAGAGCGGCGTCTTCCTGCTGATGGGAGTGCAGCTTTACGCATTGTTGAACGATGTCCACTACTCTCCGCACACCGAATGGATGGCCCTGCTGTTGGGAGTGGCCGCCGCCACTGTGGTGATTTTGACCCGGACTGCCTTTGTGACAGCAGCGGTCTGGCTGCTCGCCCGACGGGCGAAACATGCGTCGGATCACCGGGAGCGGATGGCTGCCTTCCAGTCGATGTTGGATTCCGCGCCCCCGACAGACCCGAGAGGGCACCCTGTAGACCCGCGAAGAATAAATCGGGTGCAGCTTTTCGTGGAACGCAAAATGGCCGATTTGGATTATCTGGCCGCCGAGCAATTCGGCTGGAAAGACGGGATCATCCTGGTCACCGCCGGTATGCGCGGTGCGATCACGCTGGCTGCCGCGCAGTCGTTGCCGCTGGAGACCCCGCATCGTTCCCTGCTGGTGTTGGCCGCTTTCGTTGTCGCCGCTGGCACCCTGATCGTGCAGGGATCTACTTTGTCCCCGCTGGTCAAGCTGCTGAAGGTCACTGGTCGTGACCCACAGGCAGACGACGAGTTGATGTGCCGGCTCCGGGGGGAGTTGGCGGCTGCCGCATTGGCCGATCTGGAACGCGGCACCTTGCGGCGTCCGGATGGCGCGCAATTCTCGGCGGATGTCATCGCGGAGTCGCGCAAGCTGCTGGAAACCGCCATCGACCCGGACGAGGAATTGAACGAGCAGGCGGAGGAATTGGCCTATCTGCGTTTGGAAGTCATCGAGGCCCAGCGCGCTGAATTGCTGCGTATCCGGAATCAGGGCACTTACCCGAGCGAATTGCTGGATGCCAAACTCGCCCAACTGGACGCCGATCAAATAGGCATTGAATTGCGGCAGCGCTCAGCGGATTGAGACCAGCCAGCGGCGAAACCGCTGCAGGCCCGCGCAACCTCTAAGTACAATCAAGCATGCGTTATTTTCGCCGGGTGGTGAGTTGGCTCGTGCTGGCCACTGCGACAAATTTCCTCTGGTGCGGGGAGATATTGCCCGAGGCCGGAGGAATAGTGCTTGCTGCCGTCGCGCTGATAGGGCTGGTGATATTCCATTTCCGGCCACTG
>JAISCH010000168.1 GCA_031265725.1 Propionibacteriaceae bacterium | reverse complement strand
CGTGGCGTGGAAGACCTCACCCAAGTAACCCTGATGAGCGACGGCGTGTCGGTGTACGAGTGCGTCAGCGACGATCAAGTCATCGACCTGCTCAAGGGCGGGCAGGGCGTGTTCGGCATCGCCCTGGGCGTGGTTTGGCGCGATATTGAGGGCACGTTGGCGCTGCTCCCCACCGAGAAGGCCGAAGAGCCGGAACTGCACGACGAACTGTCAGCGCGCCGTCGGGCCAGAGCGGCGAGCTGATCCGCGCCAAACGGCAAAGAGCATTTGGAAACCTCCGCCGGGTTGTAGTGTGATAGACACTATGGACTCACAAACCGCTGTCATGCTAGCCGCTTTGGGCTACTCAACGTTGGACGCGCTCACTTCCAGCGCTATCCCAGCATCGATCTTAGAAACGGAGCCGCTGGCATCCCTGCCCCAGCCGCACTCCGCTGAGCAGACCAGGCAACGAGTCCTTGAGCTTGCCAGCATGAATCGGGCCTCCCGCTCACTGGTCGGGCTTGGCTATCACGGCACGATCACGCCCGCCCCGATCCGGCGCAACATCCTGGAGAACCCGGCCTGGTACACCGCGTACACCCCCTATCAACCGGAGATCAGCCAGGGCCGCCTGGAAGCCTTGATGACCTTTCAGACGATGGTCTCCGACCTGACCGGACTGCCCATAGCCGGTGCCAGCCTGCTCGACGAGGCGACAGCCGTGGCTGAGGCGGTGGCATTGGCCAGAAGGTCGGTCAAAGCTGGGAGGCAAGTCGTCATCGACGCGGACCTGCTGCCCAATTCGCTGGCTGTGCTCACCACCCGTACCCAGGCCTTCGATATCGAATTGGTGAGCGCCGACGACCTCGTCGCGGCGGTTGCCGAAGGCGATCCTTTCGCTGTCGTGGTGCAAGTCCCCGGTGGCAACGGCCGTATCCGCCCGTTGGCCGAGCTGGAACGCCTCGCCGAGGCCGCCCACGCCAAGGGGGCCATGCTCATCGCTGCCTGCGACCCGCTCGCCTTGACCATCTTGGACGCCCCCGCCGAATGGGGCGCGGACATAGCGGTAGGTTCCACGCAACGTTTCGGAGTCCCGCTCTTCTTCGGCGGCCCGCACGCCGGGTATATCGCGGTGCGCGCCGGACTGGAGCGGCAATTGCCGGGACGGCTCGTCGGCCTGTCGAAAGACGCGGATGGCGTGGCAGCGTACCGGCTGGCCCTGCAAACCAGGGAACAGCACATCCGCCGGGAAAAGGCGACCAGCAATATCTGCACCGCGCAAGTCCTGCTGGCGGTGGCCGCTGGCTGCTACGCAGTCTGGCACGGGCCGGATGGCCTGGCCCAGTTGGCAAATTCCATCCATGACCGGGCGGTGGGGATCGCCACCCGGCTTCAGCGCATCGGCTTCCAACTGGCCAGTGAGTCGTTCTTCGACACACTGCGGGTATACGCGCCGGGAGCCGCCGCGAAAATCGGGGAAGAGTCCCGCGCAGCCGGACTGCTGTTGGCGCTGATCGACTCCGATTGGATAGGCATCTCGGTTGGCGAGGATCTGACCGACTCCGACACCGATCTGCTCTGCGGGATCTTCGCCGCCCACGCGCCCCAGTCAACTGACGCCGGGCAACCGGCATTCGACCTGGCCGGGCATTCCCGGAAGACCGCCTACCTGACCCATCCGGTGTTCAACTCCTATCATGACGAGACCGAATTCACCCGCTACCTGCGCGCCCTGCAGGATCGGGACTACGCCCTGGACCGGGGGATGATCCCACTCGGCTCTTGCACGATGAAACTCAATCCAGCAGTGACGATGGAGCCGATGAGCTATCCGAGGTTCGCCGACCTGCACCCACTGGTCGGTGGGCCGGAATGCCAGGGCTACCAGGAACTGATCGGCCAGTTGTGCGACTGGCTGGCGGCGGTGACCGGCTACGACGAGGTGAGCGTGCAGCCCAACGCTGGCAGCCAGGGCGAATTCGCCGGGTTGATGGCTATCCGGGGCTGGCATGAGGCCAATGGCGAACCGCAGCGTAACATCTGCCTGATCCCCGCCTCGGCGCATGGCACCAATGCCGCCTCCGCTGCGCTGGCCGGATTCAAGGTGGTGCAAGTGGCCACTGCGGCAGACGGCAGCATCGACGCCGCCGACCTGGCCGCACGAATCGACGCGCACCGGGACAGCCTGGCCGCGATCATGGTCACCTATCCGTCCACTCACGGGGTGTTCGAGGAGGGCATCAGCGAGCTATGCGACCAAATTCATGAAGCTGGTGGCCAGGTCTACATCGACGGGGCGAATTTCAACGCTTTGATGGGACTGGCCCGGCCGGGGAAGTTCGGGGCCGATGTAAGCCATCTGAACCTGCACAAGACCTTTGCCATGCCGCACGGCGGCGGTGGCCCCGGCGTGGGTCCGGTCGCCGTGCGCAAACACTTGGCGCCGTACCTGCCAGCCCCCAAGGGCGTCGCAGGACAGGTGTCCGGCGCTCCCTTCGGCTCTGCCGGGATACTGCCAATCGCCTATTCATACATCTACCTGATGGGCGCAGCCGGTTTGCGGGAAGCCTCCCAGCAGGCGATCCTGCGCGCGAATTACCTGGCCAAACGGCTCTCGGTGGCCTATCCGATCCTTTACACCGGCGCGAACGGACTGGTCGCGCACGAATGCATCATCGATCTACGCCTGCTCAGCAAGACCAGCGGGGTGAGCGTGGACGACGTGGCCAAACGGCTGATCGACTATGGATTCCACGCTCCCACGATGAGCTTCCCAGTCTCCGGAACGTTGATGGTCGAGCCGACCGAGTCTGAGTCTCTAGCTGAGCTAGACCGTTTCGCCGACGCGATGCTCTCCATCCACGCCGAGATCGGCAAAGTCGCTGATGGCACTTGGCCGGTTGACGACAACCCGCTGCACAACGCCCCGCACACCCAGGCGGCGGTGGCCGCCGATGAGTGGGACCACCCGTACCCACGCGAACTGGCAGCTTTCCCGACCGGCTTCAAGCTCGGCCCGGTCCACGCCGGGGGCCGGGACAAATACTGGCCCCCCGTGGGCCGGGTGGACGGCGCCTTCGGGGACCGGAACCTGATCGTCCGGCACCCACAGTGAGCGCGCCGGCGCGCTGACTACTCAGAGTTGGCTGGCCGGGCGGGCAGTCGGCGCGGGCTGGCCAATATCAGTGAGCAGGTCCAGATACCACTGCTGGGAGATGTCGAAAGGCTTGCCCCCGGCAATCCGGGAGAAGTCGACCGCAGTGAGCACATCGCCGTTCTCCTCGTCATTGCCGATGACGCCGGACTCACCCCGCAGCGCGCAGTCCACCGCCAGCTCGGTCATCTGCTTGATCAGGGCCAGGTCGAATTCGTTGGCGGCGGCGGAACGGGAGTAGTAGCCGGACTTCTGCACCAGCACCTTCGCAGCCTTCAGCATCCCAGCGAATTGCTTGCCGAACCAGACTCCAGGGTTGATCCGCTCCAACCGGATGTGGCCGAAGGCGTCCCGCGCCACTTCAAGGCCCTCGCGTTCCATCTCCTCGACAATCTCCGCCACGCCCGCGCCCTCGGACAGGAAGAGGTTGACGCAACCGATCTCGTCCATCACTTTCCGCAGCCGCTCGGCCTCGGCGGGGAGGTCGATGTCAGCCTCCGGGACGAACACCCCATGCACATCCCAAGCCCGGGAATCCAGGCCGATCTCCGGCAGCCATTCGCACTCCTTCACCCAGGAGTGGTACTTCAACGCGGTCCGGGCGGTGAGCCAACCACAATTGCGGCCCATGACCTCGTGGATGATCAGGATGCGGGTGCCGGCATTGTGCTCAGCCATCACATTCTTGGCGAAGCGAGCGCCCATCTCGGCGGCGGTCTCCGCGCCGAGCGATTGCCTGATGGGCACCACGTCGTTATCAATAGTCTTGGGCAGCCCGACGACGGTCAGCCCGTACTCGTGCTCGGCCAGGTAGCGGGCCAAGTCGGCGGCGGTGGTGTTGGTGTCGTCACCGCCGATAGTGTGCAAGATGCTCACCTCGTCCGCAACCAGGCGGTCGGCGGCCACTTGGAGCGGGTCCGCGCCCTTCTCAACCAGGCCGCGCTTGACCAGGTCCTTCACATTCGTCAGCTTGACCCTGGAATTGCCGATGGGAGAGCCGCCGTATCGGTGCAGCAGCGCCGCGTTCTGGCGCACTTTGTCCGTCACCGGGAGGTAGTCGCCCATCAGCAGGCCCTGATAGCCGTTCTTATAGGCGATGATCTCGATTTCTGGGGCAACCTGCGTGTAGCGCTCAATCAATCCGCCGATTGCAGACGAGAGACAGGGGGCGAACCCACCAGCGGTCAAGATTGCGACTTTCTGAACCATTGTTGACATACTCCTTGCGGTACTTCATTTAGCCAGCTAAGCATAGATGAGTAAGTTCAAGGGATACACGCTCCGCTGCACTCATCACGCGCCCTGGCTGCGTTGTTGTCGGTCAACAGGCTACCAGCCTGCCTCCCTCCTCCGCCTTCCCAGGCCACGCACTGAGCACTGCTCGCTTGCGCACCCCCTGAACTTAATCATCTAGCGACAACGCAGTCGGTCCGGGCATCATTCCGAAAGCGCGGCGGCCATCCGGGACACGGCCTCAGTTATGATGCGCGGCGAGGTGGCCAGATTGATCCGGACCCATTGGCCATACTGCGCGCCGAAAGTCGCCCCGTCGTTGAATGCGACCCGGCCCTGGTCGAGGAAATGCCGAGCCGGATTGGCCAGTCCCAATCCGGAGCAGTCCACCCAGCCGAAATAGCAGCCGGTGCTGGGAGTGTAACGGGCGGCAGGGACTTGCTCCCGCAGCAGGCTGGCCAGCAATTCTTTGTTGGCCTGCACTTCGAGCAGGTACTCGTCCACCCAATCCGCAGCGGAATTCATCGCCGCCGCGTGGGTGATCGCGGCGATATGGCCCATCGACTGCAACAACAGGGCGGGAAGCCGGGCGAGGATGTCACCAGTCTGGGTGCCGCCCACTATCAAGCCGCCCTTGAAACAGGCCAGGTTCCAGGCTTTCCCCGCCGAGGTGACCGAGATCGCCCGCTCGCTGCCGGGAAGGCTGAGGATCGGGGTGAAGACGGTGCCAGCCGCGACGATAGGAGCATGAATCTCGTCCACGATCAGCGTCACGTCGTGCTCGGCGCAGAGTTGGAGCAGCGTGGACAACTCGGCGGCGGTGTGTACCGTGCCGTTGGGGTTGTGCGGGGAACAGAGCAGATACGCCTTCGGCTTGGCCGGTCCCGCCAGCGCGGCTTCGATCCCGGGAAGATCGAGCCGTCCAGTGTCAGTCAGCGCCACTTCGACAAGCTGGCGCTGGTAGCGCTCCACGATGGTGCGGAATGGGGGATAGATCGGCGGGTTGATCACCACGCCGTCGCCCGGCTCGGTGACAGTCTGCAGGGTGCCGAGCATGGAATTCATCACATCGCCGGACTGCCTCACCTGGGTGTCCGCGACCTCCCATCCCCAACGACGCTTGGCGAAGCCACGGAAGGCTTCCGCGTAGCGGCGTCCCACCGGATAGCCGGTATCGCCATTCTCGACGGCGGCGAGCAGCGCGGCGCTGATCGCCGGATGGACCGCCACATCCATCTCCGCCACCCAGAGCGGCAGCACGTCAGGGGGATAGGTCTGCCATTTCATCGAGCTGCGCTTGCGCAACTCGGCCTCGGTCAAGTCAAAGATCGCCATAGCCGAAGACTAGACCCTCCAGCGGCTGACGCCTTGCTGCAGGCGCGCGGGTGGAACTATCGGGCTTGCCCGAGTGCGGGTTACTCTTGGAGCATGGCCCGCTACTTCGACGTCCACCCCAGAGACCCGCAACCGCGCGCGATCACCCAATTGACCGACCTGATCCGATCAGGGGCGTTGATCGCCTATCCGACTGACTCCGGGTACGCGCTTGGCTGCAGCCTGGGCAACCGGGCCGGGCTGGACCGGATTCGGGCGATCCGGCAGCTAACCCAGCAGCATCATTTCACCCTGGTCTGCGCCGAATTGGCCCAACTCGGACGCTATGTCGAGATGGACAACGACATCTTCCGGGCGGTGAAGGCGGCGACTCCTGGCCAGTACACCTTCATCCTCAAGGCGAGCCGGGAGGCCCCGAAAGCGATGCTCCAGCCCAAGACCAAGACCGTCGGCGTACGCATCCCGAAGCACACCCTGACGCTGACCCTGCTGCGCGAATTGGGTGAGCCGATGAGTTCCAGCACCTTGATCCTGCCCGGTAGCAGCGACCCGTTGACCGAGGGCTGGATAGTCAATGACGAGATCGGCACAGAGGTCGACGCGGTGGTGGACTGCGGTGAGTGCGGACTGGAGCCGACCACCGTGGTCGATCTGTCCGACGGCGTGGAGATCAGGCGTTACGGCGCGGGCGACCCGACACCATTCGAATGAGTACGATTGTGGCGAGTGTCAAGCATTCGCCACAACGTCAGAGTTCCGGAACGGGGTCAGCCGGCCAAGGCGGCTAGATGCCGCAGCCGGGCGACTTCGGAGGCGAGGAATTCGGGGCCGCCGTGACGGCCGATGACCAGCGACTCGCCGCCTTTGAAAGGAGCGACGGCGATCAGCGTCTCACCCCATCCGGGCAGCCAGCCGCGCGGCAATTCCCGGCTCGCCGCCACGTCTAGCGGCCCCAGCGCGGTGAACGCCTCCGGCGTCAGGTCGGGTGCCAATTCGGTTTGGAAACAGACTTGTCTGCCAGTCTCATCGACCAGGACCGCCCACAGCGAACGGAACGCGTCCGGGGCCGCCTCGGCCAGGATTCGTTTGGCCCGGCCGGGGTCCTCCGTCATCAGGTTGAGCACGTCCACATCGCCCTGGAGGTTCCAGTCCTCCAAGTAGTGAGAAATCCAGATCAGTTCGACGCCGGGGACGCTGCCACAGGCGGCCATCAAGGCGTCGGCGGGCTGGTCGGGCGGCAGGCCGACGATGAAGTCGTCTATCGCGTACCCCTCGTACTTCTCCACGATCTCGACTGCGGAGATGTCCGCCTGCACCGTTCCCATCGCTGAGGCCACAGCACCCAGCGAACCCGGGCGGTCAGGCAGGCTCACTCGTAACAGATACATCCCAATATTCTCGCTCATCGGTGCTGCGTTGTCATCGTTGCCCATTTGCGAGGCATATTTGTAGATAGAGTTGTCCAGCGAACACCACGATAGGGGTGCATTTTGGCTTTGAGCATTACCGAAGTCGCCAGACTCGGGGCACTGGCAAGGATCAGCCTGACTGATGCTGAATTGGAACATCTGGCTCCCCAGTTGGATTTGATCCTCGAAGCAGTGGCTGAGGTGGCCAAAGTCGCTGATCCGGATATTCCGCCGACCTCCCATGCGTTGCCACTGGTCAATGTGTTCCGGGAAGACGAGGTGCGGCCGTCGTTGACCAACGCCCAAGTGCTGTCGGCGGCTCCAGCCGTCGAGGACGAACGTTTCCGGGTGCCGCGCATCTTGGGGGAGGAAGAATGAGACTGCCCGCCCCGACGAACCCGTTGCTCACCTCCAGCGCCACCGAGTTGGCCGAGTTGATCAGGAATGGCGAGGTCAGCGCCCGCGAAGTCACCGAAGCCCATCTGGACCGGATCGCCGAAGTTGACGAGCAGGTGCTGGCCTTCCTGAGCGTGGATGCCGACCGGGCCAAGCAGACGGCGGACCGGGTGGACGCCAAGCGGAGGAACGGCGAGCAGCTTGGGCCGTTGGCCGGGGTGCCGTTGGCGCTGAAGGACATTTTCACCTATCAGGGCATGCCGACCACTTGCGGCTCCCGAATCCTGGCGGGCTGGCACCCGCCCTACGACTCGACTGTCACCCGAAGGCTGCTCGACGCCGACATCGTCATCCTCGGCAAGACCAATATGGACGAATTCGCCATGGGGTCGTCCACCGAGAATTCCGGCTACCAGACCACCCACAATCCGCTGGACCTGGACCGAATACCGGGTGGCTCCGGCGGCGGGTCGGCTGCCGCGCTGGCCGCGTACCAGGCCCCGCTGGCGATGGGGACCGACACCGGGGGATCGATCCGGCAACCGGCGTCGGTGACTGGGACGGTCGGCATCAAGCCCACTTACGGCGGCACCTCGCGCTATGGCGTGGTGGCGATGGCCTCCAGCCTGGACACTCCCGGCCCCTGTGCCCGCAGCGTGCTGGACGCCGCAGTGCTGCACGAGGTCATCGGGGGATGGGATCCGATGGACTCGACCTCGATCAATGAGCCGGTCCCAGCGGTGGTCGCCGCTGCCCGCAGTGGGGAGATAAAGGGCCTGCGGGTCGGCGTGGTCACCGAATTGGGCGGCGAGGGCTACCAGAGCGGTGTGCTGGCCCGCTACCAGGCGGCATTGCGGGCACTGCAGGAGCAGGGCGCTGAATTGACCGAGGTCTCCTGTCCGCATTTCGACTACGCGCTGGGCGCGTACTACCTGATCATGCCCAGTGAGGTGTCCTCCAACCTGGCCCGCTTCGACGCCATGCGTTACGGGTTGCGGATCGGGGACGACGGCACCCATTCCGCTGAGGAAGTCACCAACCTCACCCGTGGCGAGGGCTTCGGGGCGGAGGTGAAGCGGCGGATCATCATCGGCACCTATGCGCTCAGTTCCGGCTATTACGACGCCTACTACGGCTCGGCGCAGAAAGTGCGCACGCTGATCAAACGCGACTTCGACCGGGCCTTCGCCAAACTCGATGTGCTGGTGTCGCCCTCCTCGCCCACTACGGCTTGGCGGATCGGGGAGCGGGCCGACGACCCGCTGGCCATGTATAAAGCCGACCTGTGCACCATCCCGGCGAATATGGCTGGAAACTGTGCGGGATCGTTCCCTATCGGCAACAGCTCGGACGACGGCATGCCAGTCGGTTTTCAGGTGATGGCCCCAGCGATGGCCGACGACCGGCTCTATCGGGTCGGTGCCGCGCTGGAACGGACCGGGTTGCGCTACAGCGGTGGAGAGGACGCCTTCAGATGAGTGAGGAGATCATGGACTACGCCGAGGCGATGGCCAGCTTTGACCCAGTGCTGGGGCTTGAGGTCCACGTCGAATTGAACACCGCCACGAAAATGTTCTGCGGCTGCGTCAACCAATTCGGATCAGCGCCGAACAGCAACACCTGTCCAGTCTGTCTGGGCTTACCCGGAGCGCTCCCGGCAGTGAACGCGAAGGCGATTGAGTCGGCTATCCGGATAGGCCTGGCACTCAACTGCGAGATTTCTGGTTGGTGCCGGTTCGCCCGGAAGAATTACTTCTATCCCGATATGACGAAGAATTTCCAGACCTCGCAATATGACGAGCCCATCGCCTTCGACGGCTATGTAGAGCTGGAGGTCGAGGGAGAGCCGTTCCGAATCCCGATTGAACGCGCGCATATGGAGGAGGACGCCGGAAAGCTGGTCCATGTGGGCGGGGCCACCGGCCGTATCCAAGGGGCTGACTACTCATTGGTCGACTACAACCGGGCCGGAACCCCGCTGATAGAGATAGTCACCAAGCCGGTTTACGGGACTGGGGCGAAGGCCCCGCAAGTGGCCAAAGCCTATGTGGCCTTCTTGCGGGACATGCTGCGCGACCTGGGGGTGTCCGATGTGCGGATGGAGCAGGGCAGCCTGCGCTGCGATGCGAACGTCTCGCTGATGCCGAAGGGCGCCAGCGAGTTGGGCATCCGCAGCGAGACGAAGAATGTCAACTCGCTGCGTTCCATCGAGCAGGCGCTCAACTATGAGATTCGCCGCCAAGCGGCCATTCTGGCCAGTGGGGGAAAGGTAAAGCAGGAGACCCGGCACTGGCACGAGGAGGGTTACACCTCGCCAGGGCGTTCCAAGGAGACCGCCGAGGACTATCGCTACTTCCCCGAGCCGGACTTGGTGCCGATTGCCCCCAGCCGGGAATGGGTGGACGAGCTGCGCGCCACGATTCCCAGCCCGCCTGATGTCCGCCGCCAGGAATTGCAGGCTCGCTGGGGATTCTCCGAGTTAGAGTTGCGCGACGCTGTCAACGCGGGCGCGCTCGGCGTGATTGAGGCCACCGTCGCCCAGGGATGCCCGCCCCAGGCAGCCCGCAAGTGGTGGCTCACCGAACTCGCCCGGCGCGCCAATGAGGCGCATTTGGAATTGGACGAACTGCCGATCACTCCAGCCCAGGTCGCTGAGCTACAGCAATTGGTCCAAGCCGGTACGATTAACGACACGATCGCCCGCAAGGTGATCGACGCAGTATTGGCCGGGGAGGGCGATCCGGCTCAGCTAGTGGAGACTCGCCAATTGGCGACGGTCAGCGATGACGACGCCTTGAGTGACGCGGTCGAGCGGGCTATCGCGCAGAACGCCGACGCAGCGCAGAAGATCAGGGACGGCAAGGTCCAGGCTGTCGGCGCGCTCATCGGCGCGGTGATGCGGGAGTCGAAGGGCAAGGCTGACGCCGCCAAAGTGCGGGAACTCATCATGGCGAGACTCGGATAGGGACGCGAATGAAACTGAGAAAGCGCTGGATCACGGCCGTGCTGACGGTCGTATTGTTGGCTGGCTGCACAGAGTTACCCAGGGTACCCTCCGGCGTTCCCGAAGTGCCGCTGCCGAGCACACCGATAGAGATCAGTCCGCTGCCATCCCCAAGCCTGCCGACCACCCCAAGTGTTTCGCCCACTACGCCCAGTGCGTCGCCGACCCCGAATACGACGCCATCTTCCAACACGCCGAAATCAGCCCTCGGAGTGACCAGCATCAGCAATTTCCGCGATCTCGCCGGGAGCGGGAACGGATTGGCTATCGCCGGGGGAAGGCGGATGGCCAAGAATGTGGTCTACCGACAGCGAAATTGTCAACGGCCACAAAGGCCGACTTGGATGTCCTCAGCAAGGCTGGGATCAGCGACATCTACGACCTGCGGTCTTCTGCGGTGGCCAAAGCGGACCCCGATCCCAAGATTGGGAAAGCTGGCAACCAGTTGATCAATCTCTATGCCTCCACCAATCCGAAAGCTCCCACGTCCAGCGTGAAGGCGGCCAGGGAGCACTCCAAGGAGCAGAACCGGCTCTTCGTGACGGATCGCGGACGCCGGCTGGCACTGTCCAAATTGCTGAAGTCGTTCGCGACTGACTCCGGGCCGGTGATAGTCCACTGCACCGAGGGCCAGGATCGCACCGGCTGGGTGGCAGCGGTGCTGCAGTTGGCCGCTGGCGCGTCCGAGAAGGACGTGATCACCCAATACCTGCTCTCCGCCGAGTATCGGGCGCAGGAGATCGAGGACAAGTACACCGCCGACAAGAAAGCACACGGCACCGACTACGCCAACGTCGAACGCGCGTACAACGAGGTCGACAAGTCGTACCTGCAAGCCGGTTTGGACGAGATGCAGAAGCGCTATGGCGGCATCGACGGCTCTCTGCGGGACAG
>JAISCH010000117.1 GCA_031265725.1 Propionibacteriaceae bacterium | reverse complement strand
GCCGAAAAGCGCCTGATAGGGCTTGCCGACGCGAGCCTCGGTCAACTCCCGGTGCGCCGCCAGACAGCGCAACGCCCAGGCCTGGGTACGCGCCAGCGAGGCCTCCTGATAGGCACGGGTATTCAACAAGGTGGTGCACTCGTCAAAAGCGAAGATGATATCCGCACCTAATTCATGCTGGATCCGCATCGAGATCTCCGGGGAGAAGCGGTGCTTGCTGCCGTTGAGATGGGAGATGAAGGTGACCCCCTCGTCGTCCACCTGAGCCAACCGCTGCTTTCCATCGGCGATCACATCGTCGGATTCCAGGCCCTTGGTGTCCATCGCCAGCACTTTTTTGAATCCGGCCCCCAGCGAGAGCACCTGGAACCCGCCCGAGTCAGTGAACGTCGGCCCCGGCCAATTCATGAACGCGCCGAGGCCGCCCGCCTCGTCCACCAACTCGGAACCGGGTTGCAGATAGAGATGGTAGGCATTGGCCAGCACCGCCTGCGCCCCGGCTGCCGCCATCGTCTCCGGCAGGACACCCTTGACGCTGGCTTGGGTGCCGACCGCGATGAACGCCGGAGTGGCGATATCGCCGTGCGGGGTATGGATCACCCCGGCCCGGCCCTTGCCATTGGGCAGGGTCTTCAGCGCCGAGAAGGAGAATCCGCGCCCTGGCTCACTCACCCGATGCGCCCTTTGCCGAATTCAACTGCTGGATCGCCTGGAGTTGGGCGAGGGCGACCACCCCAGCCGTCGAGGTTCGTAGCACCGCGTCACTGATCGACACCGCTCTACCGCCCGCCGTGGTGAGAGCATCGACCTCTGCATCACTCAGCCCGCCCTCTGGTCCGACGATGAAGATTATCTCGCCGGAGCTTGGCAACTCGATCTCGGTCAATGCGGTGCTCGCCGACTCGTGCAACACCAAGGCCAGAGCGGCATTGCGGACGCGTTGGCACAATTCGGCGGTGGCGAGCGGATCGGCCACCACCGGCACCCGCAGGCGACGGCTCTGCTTAGCCGCCTCCCGGACGGTGGCCCGCCAGCGGGCCAGGCCCTTCTCAGCCCGGTCGGTGGACCATCTCACCACTGAGCGCTCCGCGCCCCAGGGGATGACCTGCTCGACACCAGCCTCGGTGAGCATCGCTATCGCCAATTCAGCCCGATCCGACTTGGCCAGAGCCTGCACCGCAACAAAGTGGAGCTGGGACTCGGCGGCTTTGATGACCTCCGTGACCTGGATGACCAGACTGCCCTTGCTCACTTTGACCGCTGGACCACGCACCGCCATGCCAGCGCCGTCCCCGATCACCACGATCTCGCCCGGCTTTATCCGGCGCACATCGGCGGCGTGGTGGCCCTCGTCGCCGCTCAGGCAAACCTCGTCACCGACTCGCGGGGAGTCCAGATGGCTCAGAAACAACGGCTGGGTCACGAGAAGGCATCCTTCAGCCAATTGAAAACCCCTTTGCCTTGCCGCTCCACTTGCACTTCCGGACGGCTCTCGTCCCGCAGGGCGGCGAATTGGCGCAGCAATTCCTGCTGCTCATCGTCCAGCCGTTGCGGAGTCTCCACTATCATCGTCACGCCCAAATCGCCCCGGCCCCGTCCGCGCAGCTTCGGCACGCCCCGGCCCGGAACAGCGACCCGGGTGCCGGACTGGGTACCGGCCGGGATCGTCACCATTATCTCGCTGTCTTCCGGATCGCAGTCGTCCCGCTCGGCTTCCAGCGTCTTCAGCTTGATCTCGGTGCCGAGAGCCGCCGCCGTCATCGGCACTGTGACAGCCATCTCCAGATCGCTCTGATTCCGGGTGAACACATCGTGCCGGGAAACGCTCAACTCTACGAATAGATCGCCAGCGGGGCCGCCGCCGGGGCCGACCTCGCCCTGGGAGTCGAGATGGATCCGGTTGCCGGTGTCCACCCCGGCTGGAACCTTCACATTGATGGTACGCGCGGCGCGCACCCTGCCCTCACCGGAGCATTCCAGGCAGGGATTGGGAATCACCGTGCCATAGCCCCGACAAGTCGGGCAGGCGGCTGAGGTGCGGATATCGCCGAGGAAAGAGCGCTGAATCTGGGTGACCTCGCCGTGGCCCTGGCAGGCGGTGCAGGTCACCGGCTCAGAACCGGCCTCACCGCCAGTCCCGTTACAGCGCGAGCAGAGCACGACCGTATTGATCTTCATCGGCTTGGTGATGCCGAAGGCCGCCTCAGCTAGCGTCAAATGCATCCTAACCAGGGAATTCTGCCCCTTCTGCACCCTGGAGCGCGGGCCTCGGCTGGCGTGTGCGCCGAACATCGCGTCGACCAGGTTCCCGAAGTCGAACCCGCCCATCCCGGAGAAACCACCCATCCCGGAGAAGCCGCCGCCGAGCGGGTCGCCGCCCCGATCATAGATGTCCCGCTTGTTCTGGTCCTGCAGCACCTCGTAGGCTTCCCCGATCTGCTTGAACCTCTCTGCAGCGTCCGGCTCGTCGGCCACGTCAGGGTGGTATTTCATCGCAAGTTTGCGATAAGCCCGCTTGATCTGTTCGGCTGTCGCGTCCCGGGGCACACCGAGAACTTGGTAATAGTCAGTCGCCAACTCAACCCTCCGTCAGGAATCTACCCACGTAACGCGCGACCGCACGCACAGTGGCCATCGTGGAAGGGTAGTCCATCCGAGTCGGTCCCACCACTCCGAGATTCGCCCAAGAAGCAGCGTCCGAGGCGTACGCGCTGGCCACCAGCGAGGTGGATTGCAGCGGCTCGTAGGAATTCTCTTTCCCGATCCGCACCGTAACATCGCCGGACGAACTGGCCTCTCCGAGCAATCGGAGCAGCACGACGTGCTCTTCGAGGGCTTCCAACACCGGCTTCACCGTCGTCTCGAATTGGTCCGAGAACCGGGTCAGGTTGGGCACCCCGCCCACCACGACCCTGGTCGAGGGGTCGCCGCCGAGGATTTCGACCAACGCGGAGACCACGACCGTCGCCAGCACCCGGTCCGCTGGACGCAGAGTTTCCAAGAAACCGGCGAGCACTTCCATCGCCTTCGCCGCGCCCAGGCCGAGCAACGCGGCATTGAGCCGTCCGCGCAGATCAGCTATGTCCAACTCGCTCGCCCCGCCGACCTCTATCGGGCGCTGCTCCACCCGTCCGGATGAGTAGACCAGGATCACCAGGGCTCGGTCAGCGTTCAACACGACGGTCTCCACTCCGCGAATGGTCGCGGTGGACATTGTCGGGTATTGCACGATGGCGACCTGCCGGGTTATCTGCGCCAGCAGCCGGACGGTGCGCCGGATCACGTCATCTACATCCAGCGCCCCGGTCATGAACGTCTGGATCGCCCGGCGCTCCGCTGGCGAAAGCGGCTTGACCGTCCCCAATCGATCCACGAAGAGGCGATAGCCCTTGTCGGTGGGAATCCGGCCAGCGGAGGTGTGCGGCTGGGTGATGTACCCCTCCTCCTCAAGCACGGCCATGTCATTGCGGACTGTCGCCGGGGAAACATCCAGCTTGTGCCGTTCGACCAGCACCTTTGAGCCGACCGGCTCACGCATTGAGACATAATCGGTGACGATGGCGCGCAGGATGGAGAGCTTGCGGTCATCCATCGCGGCCCTCCTCCAGCTAGCAACCAATCTGGCACTCTCGTCTTACGAGTGCCAGTCTATACCCGCCGCACAGCCGAGACCGACTGCCGCTGCCCCCTACTGACCAGACGGTCGCCGCCTGACACTTTCCGGCCGGTGGCCGGACTCCTGCGTACTGTGCCAAGATAGATTTTCATGTCATCTGAAATCCCGGCCGAGTCAGCCTTTCAAGCAGTAGCCGATAGGGTCTGGCGGGCGGTAGCCGAGCCGGAAACCGTCAATATCGGCTTGGTCGCCGGGGACGACGGCGCGCTGCTGATCGACACTGGTTCCAGCCCGGAACAGGGGGTCCGGCTGCGCACGATGGCTGAATCCGTCGCCGGAGTGCCACTGGTTGCGGTTTTCGTCACCCACGACCACTACGACCATGTGGGCGGGTTGCCAGCCTTCGCCGACTTGCCCAGCTATGGGCACGAGGACGTGCCCGGAGTCAGCGAGCCGTTCGCCCTGGTCCGCGTCGTCGACCTCGGCTCGCGCCGGGTGGAATTGGCCCACTTCGGCGCGGCTCACACTTCCAGTGACGCGGTGGCGATACTGCCCGATGCCGACGTGGTCTTCACCGGAGATTTGCTGGAGTCCCTGCAGCCGCCGCAATTCGGGGCCGACTCATCCCTCAACGGATGGCTGATCGCCCTCGATTCGATCTTGAGCCTGCTCAACCAGCAGACCATCCTGTTGCCCGGCCACGGAGAGCCATTCGAGCGAGATTACGCCTTCGACCAAAGGATGCGCTTAGCCGCGCTCTTGGGAAACCTTGAATATCTGCGCCAGCGTCATATCCCCATCGAGGACGCACCCGAAGCCGTGGAATGGCCCTTCGACAAAGCCACCATCGCCGCCCTGCTCCCGCTGGCCTACGCCCAGCAAAAACAAAGACGATAGCCGACGCAGACTATCGGCATTCCGCAGCTTATTAGAGGTCGCGCCAATAGGTTGCGGGTTTTGCGAGCGGCGGGAGAATGGTGTGCTGGCAAGGCGGAGGAAAGAGGCGTAGCGGAACCTACGTCAATTGACGACAACACAGCCAGCGCGCCATTATCCCGTCGCGAGCCAAGCAACCTATTGGCGCGACCTCTTAGGCTAGCTGCTCACTATCGCACGCAATGCCCGGACGGTGTGATTGGCCGCGCCCGACTCGTCTTCGGCAAGGGTTTCGTCAAGGGTCAGGTCGTGCTCCACATGCAGGGCCATAGCGTGCGCCGCCTTGATGATGTCCTGCTCCCTGATCGCTTCCAGGATCGCGCCGTGCTCCCTCTGGCGCAGGCCATGACTCTCCCGGTAGGTGACTGGGCCGTTCGCGCTGTTCCGGCGCAGGGCGGCCATCACTCCTGAGTAGAGCCCCACCAATAGCCTGTTCCCAGCGGCCTCAAAAACCAGGTAATGAAATTGGCCGGGGGTGTCCCCGCGTTCCACGGTGATCGGTGTCGCCGAGTCGATGGCCAGATCGTATTCATAGGAAGACTGCAGAGCGGCGAGTTGTTCTGTGCTGCGGTTGACCGCTGCCTGCTGGGCGGCCTCTATTTCCAATGCCCTCCGATAAGTGAGGATTTCATTGAATGTGTAATCGCTCAGATATTCAGTGAGCACTGAACTTATCGGGGCCCGCGAACGCACAAATGTGCCCACCCCACGAATAGTCTCCAGCATTCCCAGATTCGCTAAAGACCGAACAGCTTCCCGTACCGTAGATTTTCCCACCCCGAGCATTTCCATCAATTCCGGCTCTTTCGGAATTTGTGAATTTATCGGCCATTCACCAGTGGCGATCTTCCGGCGCAGGAATTCCAGCGCCTTGCGCGCCATCTTGGAACCGACCACATCGGCCACCGCTCGACCTCCTTAAAGCATCGCGTCGGGGAATCGCCTCGCCGCGACCTCCGTGTTCCTCATCCGGATTCCAACTCATCCCCGAGTCGGGCGCTCCCAAGGAAGCCTGCCCCTGGCGATGGGCACAAGGATAACAGTAGGTTCCAGCCGTGAAGTCGCGCCGCGTGGGCTAGCTGAACCCATTTTCAGATTGGCTTAGGAAGCCGTCTGGGTCCAGCCCTTCGGGCGTCCGCCCTTGCCGAAGCCCTTCTTAGCCTCGCGCTTCTTGTTCTTATGCGGCATGGCCGCATTGCTGGAACGCAGTCCATGCACCCGTTTCCACCCCTCTGTATTCCCAATGTTCACCATGTCACCCCCAACGGACAATCTATTTCGCTAAACCTGCCATCACACCAGCATAGGCCGCTACCTTAGCGGATCACGCGGAAAACAAAACCCGCCGCGTTCGGCAAAGTTTCAAACACTGAGTGAGGCTAGCGCCAAGAACCGTGGTAGATCGGTCCATTCGACACTCGTCACCACCCATTCGGAGGGCACCACAGCCAAGATGGCATCCTTGCCACGGGTAGCAGATTTATGCCATAAGTGAACTTTGGCAATTTCAGCTTACCCAGGGGAAATTATTTCGCCAAGCAGAGGTAGGATAAGCAAACTAACGAAAGGAGTGC
>JAISCH010000114.1 GCA_031265725.1 Propionibacteriaceae bacterium | reverse complement strand
CGGACTCCCATGCCTTCTGGGAGACGATGTACGTGCGGCACCAAGGGAATTCCAATTCTCCAACTTGTGTCACCGGGTATTTCCAGGTGTATTCCACTGTGTAGTCGTCCACCTTGCTGACCTTGTCAAGGATCTCGTAACGGAAGGCGTATCCAGAGTCGATCTTGATCTTGGTGGAGAAGACCACGTCGTCAGCGGTGATCGGATTGCCTGCACTGTCCTTGATGTAGTCGTACAACGTGACCCGGTAGTGGGTCTCGTCAGTCATTTCCCAGCTCTTGGCCAGTCGTGGCACGTACCCAGAGTTGTCCAAGTCGAACAGTGCTTCGTAGAAGTTGTGGAAGATGTAGGGCTTACTAGCGGCGTTCACGTCGTAGGGCAACATATCCTGTGGATCAGAGTCAACAGCGATAGTAACCTTAGCGAATCGCTCGCCTGAGTCGGTGGTTTTACGGTTGGCATCGACTGACTCCTGAGCGTCTTGCGGCATTATGCTCTGTGTGCTTTGCCCAGCGGGATCGTCAGTCCCGCAGGCCACCAACGGGATGATCAGCGCCAAACCCAGCGCCGCCAAAAAGGGTTTCTTCATTGGATACCTCCTCGTATTCGCAGGCGGCTCTTCCCGCCCATCGGTCACATGGACATCTCAAGACTCGTCTGAGCCGAGGTGAGGAGCAAACCGTTTCAGGCACAGATCATTGCAGTTTCCGCAACGATTCAGAGCAATACGCCACCAAAGGATGAAGAACCTGGTTGGTTGATTCCAGAGTACTAAACCCCTCGTCCCGCCCCACTCCATCCGGCGAGCACGGCACCACCGACCGCGACTGCGGCGAAGAGCGCGAAAGCCGCGCCAGTGGCCCCGCTGGCCTGTTCGATCACCCCTACTGCGAATGGACCGGCAATGCCGCCGAATCTGCCGATCCCCAGGGACCAGCCGATCCCGGTAGCCCGGACGTGGGCCGGGTAGAACCGGGTGACCCAACCATTGATGAGTGTCTGCGTTCCGACCGCCCCGAAACCGGCCAGAGCCACCGCCGCCAGCAAGACTGACTCTGTGGAGACGACAGCCAGCACTCCCACCGCCGCCGCGCCACAACCGAAGGAACTGGCGACGACTCGCCGCGAGCCCCAGCGGTCAGCCGCCCATCCCCCGCCGACGCCGCCGACTATCGCCCCGGCGTTGAAAGCGGCGAGGAAGGCGAGGCCGGAACTGATCGTGTGTCCGGCTCCGACCATCAAGCTGGGTAGCCAGGTGTTCATCCCATAGACGAATAACAGTGAGGCGAGGCTCATCCCCCAGAAGACCAATGTGTAGCGACGCAGCAGCGGGGCGAACAGCACCCGGACCGACCCCACCTCGCCGGCATCCCCGCTTACGGCTGGAAGCTGGACGGCAGCGCGGGCCTGACCCGCCCGTGCCAACCTACCCTCGCCGGTGTCGACGTGCGCGGCAGGAGTTCTCGGCAGCCAGCGGAGCGCTAACGGCACGATGACGAGCAAGGGCACGGCCGCGACGGCGTACATCGCCCGCCAGCCGAGGACCGACAGTTGGGTCAGCGCTAGCAGCGACGCGCCCATCCCGCCGACCGGATAGCCCGACTGCATGATGACATAGGCCAGATTCCCCCTGCCCGAGGGAGCCGCCTGGGTGGTCAACGCGGCGGCCACCGGCATCACCCCGCCCAGGCCCAGCCCGGCCAGCAGTCGCAAACCGGCGAAGACCACCGGCCCGTCAGCCAGCGCACAAGCCACGGTGAAAACGGAGAACCAGGCAACCGCCGTCACGAAGACCCGACGTCTGCCCAGCCGGTCCGCCGCCATTCCGGCCAGGATCGAGCCGAGCAGCATCCCAGCCAGCGGCAACGATCCGAGCAGTCCGGCTTCGGCGGCACTCATTCCCCACTCCTGGCGCAGGCTCAGCAGAGTAGCGCCATAGATCACCAGGTCGTAGCCATCGAATGCGATGGCGGCACCACAGATGGCGATGACTCCCCACGGCAATCGCTCAGCGGCCAGGGCATTCCGAGTGCCACGAACCTCAGCAGTGCCAGTCTTAGGCATATCCCCTCCTCTTTGGGCACAAGGGCGCTTCAGCACTGCCATTGCGGGCAGCCCAGCAGCCATTCACTCACCAAGTCAACGCAGTGTGACAATAACCGCCTACATCTGCTGTAACTTATGATAGCCTAACCTAACTTGCTCCGAAGTTGATTGGCTCCAGGGTGCTCGGACGAGCGCGTGCCTCCTGGGACCACTCAACCAGGTGATTCCGTTATCCGCCGCCACTCTTTGAAGGGACCCACGTAACCGTGCGAACCGCCGCTGCTCCCAACCCGCCCGACCTGGTGCGCTGGCCGTCAGCTTCGGCCCGCAGCTACCGCGAACTCGGGTTCTGGCGCGGGGAGACCATCAGCCAGGCGCTGCGCCGGGCGGCGGAATCTGATCCGCACGGACTGGCCGTCGCCGACCCGCACAACCGGCTGACCTTCGCCGAGCTCATCGGCGCCGCTGATCGGCGGGCGGCTGGCTTCGCCGAGCTCGGCCTGCGTCCCGGAGACGTGGCGATCCCGCAACTCCCGAACTGCGTCGAATTCGCGGTCACGATGGCGGCGCTGTGGTTTGCCGGGATCGTCCCGGTAGCGGCTTTGCCGGTCCACCGGGAAAGGGAGATCGCCGCCTTCATCGCCCAGACCCAGGCCGCCGTACACATCGTTCCGGCCGCCGACGCGCTGCACGACTACCCGGCGATGGCAGCCGGGCTACCTGGCGACCAGCTCCGGATCACCCTCGGCAGCACCGCTCCGGCCGGAATGATCCCGATCTCCCAAGTGTCCGCCAGCCCCCGCGACTTCCCGGCGACGGACCCATCCGGGTTGGCGCTGCTGCAATGCTCCACCGGGTCCACCGGCGTGCCCAAACTCATTCCGCGCACCCACGACGACTACCTCTACGCCGGTCGCGCCTGTGTGGACGCCTGCGCCTTGACGAAGGACGACCGCTACCTGGCCGCCTTGCCCGCCGCGCACAACTTCGCGCTCATCTCGCCCGGCGTGCTCGGCTGTCTCAGCGCGGGCATTCCAGTGATTTTTTCCCCGACGCCCAGCCCAGGCGACTGGTTTGCGGCAATCGAGCGGGAACAGGTGACGCTGACCTCACTAGTCCCGCCAGTCGCGTTGACCTGGCTGGCCGCAGCCGGACGCCGGGACGCGCTGGCATCGTTGCGACTGCTGCAGATTGGTGGTGCCACCTGTCCACCGGCTCTGGCCGAACGGATCGAACCCGAATTGGGCTGCCGGTTGCAGCAGATGTTCGGCATGGCCGAGGGCATGATCGCCTGCACCCGCGCCGACGACCCGCCCGCCACCGTCGTCAACACCCAGGGACGACCGGTCAGCCCAGCCGACGAATTGCGCGTGGTGGACGCCACCGGCAGGCCCACCGCCGGGGAGGGCGAGCTACAGGTGCGCGGCCCCTACACGATCCGCGCCTACTACCGGGCCGACCGAGAAGCCCGCGCCGCCTTCACCGCAGACGGGTTCTACCGGACTGGGGACTTGGTCCGGTTGCTGCCCGGCAACGTGATCTGCGTCACTGGCCGGGTCAAGGACCAGATCAACCGGGGCGGGGAGAAGATCGCCCCCGACGAGCTTGAGGACTGCCTGCTCCGGCATCCCGGCGTGTACGACGCGGTGGTGCTGGGCCTGCCCGACACCTTCCTCGGGGAGCGGGTCTGCGCGGTCATCATCCGGTCGAAGACCGCCGAGAGCGAGCCGGTGAGCGTCCGTGGGCTGATGGACCATATCCGCAGCCAAGGGCTAGCCGGGTACAAGGTTCTCGACCGGATCGAATTCGTCGCCGCCTACCCGAGCGTCGGGGTCGGCAAAACCGCTCGCCAAGAACTGCGCATGGCACTCACCGCCCAACTCACCAAGGAGGCACGATGACCACCACAGAACTAGCCGAACGTCTGCATGGCGATATAGCTGAAACGCTCGGCCACGACGGTTTCAGCGTCGATGAGGATTTGACCGGGGTCGGCCTCGACTCGATCAGGCTGATGATCCTCATCGAACGATGGCGGGCCGACGGCATTGAGCTATCCTTCCTCGACGCCCTGGCGACGCCCACCGCACTCGGTTTCGCCAGTGCGGCCATCCAGAACTGACGCCCCGAACCCCGCCCATGAGCAGCGCCGATCCAGCCCTGGCTCCGGTGGACACCAGCGCTCCAGAACGGACGCGCACCCGTGGCCGTCGTCCGCTCACCTTGGCCCAGCAGGGGGTGTGGTTCGCCCAACGGCGCGACCCGGCGGCCACTGTCTATCGCTGCTTGGAACAGGTGGACCTGTCCGGGCCGGTCGACCGGGACAGGCTCAGCCAAGCTATCGCGGCGGCGCAGGCCGGTTTCCCGCAACTCGGGGCCGTCTTCGGTGAGGACAGCGACGGCGAGCCCTACCAGTTGATTCCCGACTGCCCGCAGAGCGTCGTGGAAGTGGAATATGCCGATGTCTCGACAGCGCCCGATCCGGCCAGTGCGGCGCTGGCCATCGCCC
>JAISCH010000094.1 GCA_031265725.1 Propionibacteriaceae bacterium | reverse complement strand
GTCGATCAAGCGATTGGGCAGCCGGAACTCCGGGATGCCGTAGCGGAGCACGCCGCCGAGAGCATGGAAAGCCTCGAACACGGTGACCGGGAATCCGGCTTTGGCGAGCAGATGCGCGGCGATCAGTCCGGATGGCCCCGACCCGACCACGGCGACTGGCGGCTTGTCGGCCGCTTTCCAGGGATCGACCGGCGACTCGGCGGCGTCCAATCCCTTCAGCTTCGCCCACTCGGGCAGGAACCATTCCACCTGGCCGATGGACATCGCGTGCTTGTGGACACAGGAGCCTTGGCATTGCAGTTCTTGCGGGCAGACCCGGCCGGTGACGTTGGGCAGTGGATTGCAGCCCTCTACCAGGGCCAGTGCTTCCGCGAAACGGCCCTGCCCGAGCAGATTGAACATCGCCGAGATCTCGATCTGCACCGGGCAGCCGCCGATGCGCTCGGTCTGGCCGCGCGGAATCTTGCCGAATTGGCAGAACGAGTCCGCGCACTGCCGGTCGCGCAGCGTCTCCACCCAGACGAACAATTCCACTTCGCGCAGCGAATAGCCCAGCGCCAGATAGCCCAGATAGCCGGTGTTGACCAAGTCGAAGTCACGGTTGCGTTGCTCGACTGGGCGAATATACGGCTCGATTCCGGTGAGCGCCGGCCAGCCTTGGCCCAACCCGGCGAACAACGGGTAGCGGTCGGACAGATGCTCGTCCAGGCCTTTGATGAAGAGCCGCTTCCGGGCCAGCGGGATTTTCCAGAGGAAACGCATCAACAGTTGCGAGTCCGCGTCGTCGGGCAGCAGCAGCTCCCAAAGCTGGTCGGTCAGTCCAAGGCTGAAGTCGGTGCCAGCGGTGAATTCGGCAGCGATCTCAGCAATAGTTGGGTTGTCTTTGACTTCTTGGAGTAGCGCTGGGTCTTCCGCAAGCCAGCGTTCCAGTAGTTCAGCAGTTTCTGTGCTTGGCATTATTCCTCCGCCGGTGGAGTTGAATGGTCGCTTCCAGATGACCGGGAACCAACCATCGCCATATTAACAGCCCGGCTGTTGACAACTCGGCAAAGTCGCTACCTTTGGTCGGACATTTCAGCGGTCGCGCCGATAGGTCGCGAGCCAAGCCAGCTATTGTTGGCGCGACCTCTTAAAGGCGAGACCAGCGCCCTCGACGTCGAGATTGGGCAGGATGCGGTCCAGCCAGCCCGGCAGATACCAGGCTTTTTTGCCGAGCAGGTGCATGATGGCGGGCATGATCGTCATCCGGACGACAAATGCGTCGATCAGCACGCCGATGGCAAGGGTGAAACCCACCGGACGGACGACTGTCATGTGGGAGTAGATGAAACTGGCGAATACCGAGGTCATGATCAGTGCTGCGGCGGTGATGACTTTGGCACCGTGCTTGAATCCGGACAAGACCGCCCCACGGGCGTCCTCGCCGTGCGCCCACGCCTCGCGCATGCCGGTGACCAGGAACATCTGGTAGTCCATCGCCAGCCCGAAAGTTATGCCGATAGCGAGGGTGGGCAGGAAGCTGAGGATGGGCGAGGGTTGATGGACGCCCAGCAGTGGCCCCAGCCAACCCCATTGATAGACCGCCACAGCGGCTCCGAAGGAGGCCAGGATCGAGAGCAGGAAGCCTGCCGTCGCCAGCAGTGGCACCAGCAACGAGCGGAAGACCAGCAGCAACAGGATCAGGGAGATGCCCACCACAACGGCCAGATAGGTCGGCAATGCGGAGGCCAATTGGTCGGAGATATCGATATCGGCAACAGTCTGGCCAGCGTAGCCGAGTGCGGCGATGCCGGTGCTGGCGATGATCGCGGATCGGTTGGCCCGTAGCGTGGTTACCAATTCAACGGTCGCCTCATCCGATGGCCCAGTCGTCGGGACGAGTTGGAATACCAACGTCTGATTGTCGTCACTGCGCATGGCGGGCACGACGTAACTGATCCCAGCGGTCTGGCTGAGCTGTTCAGCGATGGCTAGTTCGAGATCGGCAGCAGTGTCGTCAGTCAACTGCCTGGCTTGGTTTGCGGGCACTTCCGCGACGGCGATCATGGTGGCATTCTGGCCCGCGCCGAAATGGTCAGCGATCAAGGTATAGCTGCGATAGGCCGTTGAGTCCGGCGGTTCAGCGGAACCGTCGGGAAGCCATAGCCGCATATTCGCGGCGGGGATGGCGATGATGGCCAGCACTGCGGCAGCACTGAGCATGACCGCCACCGGATGACGGGTGACGAAAGCTCCCCAGCCTCGGGGCTGGGCGGGCACTTGGACTGCGGCAGGCTTCTTGGTCACCGGGGGTTTGGCCGCTGGGGTGGGTTGCCCAATTGCGAGTCGTCGTTTCTTGGGCAGGATTCGCGGCCCGAGGAAACGCAGCAGCGCTGGAGTCAGCGTGATCGACACCAAGACGGCGCAGCAGATGGTGACGGCGGCGGCCATGCCCAGCCAGCCGAGGAAGGGCATGCCTGTCAAGGTCAAAGCGCCCACGGCGACGGCGACGGTCGTGCCAGCCACCACCACCGCGTTCCCAGCGGTTCCGGTGGCGAGTCCTATCGACTCGATGAGTTCGGTGCCTTTGCTGAAGTGGTGCCGGTGCCGGTTGACCAGGAAGAGCGCGTAGTCGATGCCGACAGCGAGGCCGAGCATCAGCGCCAGGATGGGAGTGAATTCGGTAAGCTCCGTCCAATGCGTTGCCGCCAACACACCCATCAGCCCGACGCCGACTCCGATCAGGGCGGTGAGCAGCGGCAGCCCGGCGGCCAGCAGCGAGCCGAGCATCACCAGCAGCACCACTGCGGCGACTAGCAGGCCAAGAACCTCGCTACTGAAAACAAAAGACGAGGCGGAGATTTCTTTTCCGTAGTCCACCACGATTCCAGCGGAGGCGAGGGCGTCTCCGGCGGCGATGATAGCGGCCTTGGTCTCTTCGGTGACTCCTTCGTTGCCAGTGGTGAACGACACCCGGGAGACGGCGACCTGGCCCGACTCACTGATCATCCGCAGCCCGGTGGTCAGCGCTAACTGCCGCTCGCCCCGGACGAGGTCAGCCTCGCCGTCGATCAGTTCTTGGCGGCCCTCAGCGAGTTTCCGCTCCCCGTCGGCTAGCTCATCCTCCGCGTCGGCGAGTTCGATGCGTCCGTCAGCGATTTGCCGCTTGCCGTCGTTGATCTTCTTCCGGTTGGCGTCGATAGTCGCTTGGCCCCGGTTGAGTTCCTTCCGTCCGGCATTGAGTTGGGCCTGTCCGGAGGTCAGTTTCTTCAAGTTGGCGTCGATGGCCGCCTGCCCAGCGGCGAGTTCGGCGCGGCCGGCGTCGATTTGTGCCTTGGCCTGCTCAAGCTCCGCTCGGGCACCCGCCAATTGCTGCGCGCCCGCGTCCAGTTGGGCCTGTTGCGCGTCCAGTTGGGCCGCGCCCGCCTCCAGTTGGGCGGCCTGCCCCTTCAACTCTTCGCGCTGGGCTTTCAGCCCGGAAAGTTGTTCGCGGACCTGTGCTACCTCAGCCGAGTCCGCGCCATACTGGTCGGTCAAAGCGGCGATTTGGGCCTTGAGCTGGGTGATGCCGTTCTTCAACTGGGCCAATCCGGCTTGGACTTGCTGACTACCTGCGGTCAACTCAGCCCGGGCCTGGTCGAGTTGTTGCTGGCCCGCCGCCAGCCCCGTTTCCTGGGCTTCCACTTGGGCCAGGCCAGCCTCGATCTGGGCGGCACCGGCTTCCAACTCCGCTTTCCCGGCGTCCAGCTTCTGCTGCGCTTCCTTCAGCTTTTTCAGCCCGTCAGTCAGCTTGGCGGCGTTGGTGTTCAGTTCTTTGCGGCCCGCGTTCAACTCGTCCTGGCCCTTGTTCAACTCCTGCTCGCCGTCGATGAGTTTGGCGGCGTTGGTCTCCAATTCCTCCCTGCCATCGGCCAGCTTCTGCAGGCCGTCAGCCAGTTTGACTGCGTTCTCCTCGATCTCGCGCTTGCCGTCGGCAAGCTCCGTGCGACCGTCGACAATCTTGGACGCGGCGTCGTCCAATTCCCGTTGCGACTCGAATGGGTCGATGACCGAGTCCACCTGGGCAATGGCCTCCCAGTCGGCCAGCAAGCCCTTGATCGCGGCTTCCTGCGCTGGGGTGAACGGTGCGCCGTCCGTGGTCGAGAACACCACCGATGACGATCCGCCGGCGGCTTCCGGCAGGGCCTCCTGCAGGTCGTCGACAACTTCTTGGAACTCAGCCCCCGGTACGGTGATACTCGTCGTGAACGGCCGCATCAATGTGGTGCCAGTCGCCACTGCGCCGCCCAGGATCAGCAGCCAGGCCAACACCACGCTCCAGGCATGGCGGGCAGACCAAGTTCCGAGACGATACAACAACGTGGCCATTCAGCGGGCCTCTCCAGTGATGGTTTCAATAACTGACAGTTTCTGACATTATGTCATACTATGACAAATCGGCACCCGCTAGGCTGGTAGCCAAGGTTTCCAGCACCGAGAGGAGAAGCGTTGATGCAGCAAACCCTGTCCACTCTCCGGGAGCGCCGCCGCAATCAAACCCTGCGGGAGATCGCTGATGCCGCGCTTCGGCTCTTCAGCACCCAGGGCTATAAGCAGACCACCATCGAGGAGGTGGCCCGGGCCGCTGGCGTCTCATCCCGTACCGTTTTCCGCTACTTCGCCTCCAAGAGCGAGTTGGTCTTCGACTGGTTTCCGGATCTGGAACAACTCATCTTGTCCTTTCCACTCGTCGGCAACACACTGCCCGAAATCCTGCGCGATCTGGAGTTGGGCATCCAGCACGCCATTGATGATTACGGCGAGGCGATGGACGCGACCACCGCTGCGGACTACCGGACCTTCCGGCAGTTGACCAGTCAGGACCCCGACTTGCGGACGGCTCTCGCCGGTTGGGAGCAGCAACTCGTCCAACTGGCCCGCAAACGTATCAAAGACCACCTGGCCAGCTCTATAACGGAAACTCCAAGTGAGCAAAACCAGCCTTCTTCAGCAAAGGCAAAATCTCAGTTGCCGAATGGGCTAGCCGACCAGCTTTCCGCCGGTCTGCTGGTAGAACTGGTGATGGCATCCGTCAGAGTCGCCCTGGACGTCTGGGCAGAGACCCCGAACAGCGACCTCTCCTCCATCTACGCCCAAGCCCGCCAATCTCGAGACGCCCTGCTGGCCGACGGCTGACGCTCGTGGCCCGGGATCAGCGAACCCGCCGCGTTCAGTATCCGCGAGAGGTGTCGGCCACCTGCGCGCCTTGCAGCGCTTCGATGCACTCGGTGGTGGTCATCGGCTTGGAGAACATCGGATAGTCATATTTGATGGCGTTGTCATGCTCTTCCTGGCTGGTCGCGGCCACCGCGTCAGTGAGCGTGATGACCTCGAAACCCTTCTCGTAGGCAGTGCGCATGGTGGACTCGACGCAGCAATTGGTTAGGAATCCCGCCAGCACCACCGTGCGGATGCCTTTGGAGCGGAGCACGAAGTCGATATTCGCCGAGCCGAATGCGTCCAGTCCGCGCTTGCCCTCCAGCACGATGTCGCCGTCTTTTGGCTTTATCGGGTCGGCGATCTCAGCGCCCCAGCCGCCCTTGACGAAGGAATTCGACGCCACCACGCCAGCCAGGATGCCGTAGGGGTGGTCGGTGATCTCGTTGTAGCCGGGAGCGAAGACTATGGGTTGGTAGAAGACTTGGCCACCAGCGGCGCGAATCGCGTCAGCGGCCAAGATGGCGTGGTTCAACATATCGGTCGATGCCATGACGGGGGCCACGGCGTCGTGCAGAGAGCCGCCTTCGGTGACGAAGTCGTTCTGGAATTCGATGAGGACGAGGCCGGTGGTCTTTGGGTCCATGAGCTTACCTTTCTAGTTGCCTCTGTGGTTGTTATCACTGTGCCATATGGCCCAGCTTTTGCAAGGGCTTTCCGGCAATCAGATTCCAGCGTCAGAAACCGCGCATTTGTTCGGCGGCGGTATTGCTAATCTGGGCCAATGGACGAGAGAGGCGAGTTGGCCAGCAATGTGACTGATGTCGCGCTGATTTTCGAGGGCGGCGGGATGCGGGTCGCCCATTCTGCCGGGGTGGTCAGCACGCTGTTGGAGGCGGGCATCCATTTCGATTTTGTGGCCGGTATCTCCGCCGGGTCGAGTTGCACGGTCAACTATCTGTCCAGGGACTCCCGACGGGCGAAGCTGTCCTTCGTGGAATTCGCCGCCGATCCGAATTTCGGCAGTGTCTGGACTTTTCTGCAAGGCAAGGGCTGGTTCAACGCCCATTACATCTACGAGGAGACCGGCGGGCCGGGCCAAGCCCTGCCTTTCGACTTCGGCACCTTCGCCGCCAATCCGGCCCAGTGCCGGATCGGTTCCTTCGAGTGCGATACCGGCCAGAGCGTCTACTGGACCAAGGACGACTTGGCCACCCTGCCAGCGTTGATGCGCCGGGTGCGGGCCTCCTCCACGATGCCGATTCTGATGCCTCCGGTGGAGATCGACGGACGCACCTATGTGGACGGCGCGCTCGGGCCGTGCGGGGGCTTTGCCATCGACGCGGCTCGCGCGGCCGGGTTCACCCGCTTTTTTGTGGTGATGAGCCGGGAACGGGAGTATCGCAAGGAGCCGAATAAGTGGCCGTGGCTGTTCCGGGCCTGGTTCCGCAAGTTTCCAGCGGTGGCCGAGGCGGTCAACGAGCGTTGGAAGAATTACAACCGGACCAGGGAGGAGTTGTTCGACCTGCAAAGCTCCGGCGAAGCGTGTCTGTTCATTCCAGAACGGATGATGGTGAGCAATTCAACCGTGGAGGTGGCCAAATTACAGGCCAGCTACGACGACGGCCTGGCCCAAGCCCAGCGTGAGTTGCCCCGGTGGCGGGAATTCCTAGAAATGGTCTGACCATTAGCCATTACGGCTTCAAATTAGCCGGACGGCACTGGCATAATGTGTGACGTGAATGAGAATCCCAGCGTTGCTGTAGTTCTGTTGTCGATGGGTAATCGTGCTGCCGATTTGGCTCACGCTCTGGAGACGCTGCACGGCCAAACCGGCGTGCGACTCGATGTGGTGTTGGTCGGCAATGGCTGGAGGCCGGAGGGGCTGCCGGACTGGGTGCGCACGGTAACCCTGTCGCAGAATGTCGGAGTCCCGGAGGGGCGCAATATCGGGGCTGACGTGGCGAAAGGCGAGTTCATCTTCTTCTACGACGACGACGCCGCGCTGCCGGAAAACGACATTCTGGCCCGGATGACCCGAGTCTTCGATGATCCCAAGGTGGCGGTGTGCCAGCCGCGCGGCGTCGATCCGTTGGGGCGGCCCAGCCCGCGCCGCTGGGTGCCGCGTATTCGCGCGTCGGCCGCTGACGAGGGTGGCGATGTGGCCGTCTTCTGGGAAGCACTCTGCATGATCCGCCGTTCCGCGTTTGAGGAAGTGGGCGGTTGGCCCGGCGACTTCTTCTTCGCCCATGAGGGCATTGATCTGGCGTTTCGGCTGCTGGACGCCGGTTGGCGGATTCGTTACGAGCCCTCCATCGTGGCGTTCCATCCGGCCACCCCGCCGTCTCGCCATGACAACTTCTATCGCACCAATTCGCGTAACCGGGTCTGGGTGGCCCGGCGCAATCTCCCCGCCGTCTTCGTCCCGGCCTACTGCCTGGTCTGGGCCGCCGCGACCATCGCCCGAGTGCGAAAACTGGCCCCGCTCAAAGTGTGGTTCAGCGGCTTCCGCCAAGGCTGGCAGACCGACCCCGGCCCAAGAAAGCCGATCCGTTGGAGCACCGTCTGGCAGTTAGTTCGGTTAGGTCGCCCACCGATTTTTTGAGAGGTTGAGCCGACGCCCGGCTTGGGTTCAACTAGCTGGCCGCAACCGCTTAGACAGCGCGGCTTGGATGGTGAACAGGGTGGTGATCAGCAAGGTCAGCGGGGCGAGGATGGCGACCAGCCAACGGAAGGCGAGCACGTCTCCGACGAAGAGGCCGACGATGCCAGCGGCCAGCGCCACCAGGGTGGACTCGACCGAGTGGCTGATCCGCTGGATCGGCAGATGCCGGACGATTTGACGCAACCGGCGCAGCAGCGAAGCGGAGGTATCGCGCATTTCCGAGGAGTCGCGCATCAGCGGCAACCCAGCCTTGGCCAGCGACACCTGGACGATCTGGTTGACTGATTTCCGGTAGAGCACCAACATGCCGGTGATCGCGCCCAAAAGGCCCCAGAGCAAGTCGGGCTGGCTGCCGAAGAGATCACTGGCCCGCAGCCCGATGAAGAGCGGGATGAGCGCCTCAGCGCTGAAATGTCCCAACGAGTCGAGCAAGTTCCCCGCTGGAGAGAATTGCCTTTTCCAGCGGGCTATCTCCCCGTCCACGCAATCGACCAGCCCATGAAACTGGGAGACCAACGCAGCCGCTATCGGCCCGGCGATCCCTGGAATCAGATAGCAGGGGCCGATCAGCAAGCCGATAAAGATGAACGCTCCAGTGACCTGATTCGGAGTCACCGAAGTACGTAGCAGCGGCATAGAGAGGAACGGCGAGATATGCCGCAGATAGAGCCGTCCAGTCCAATGCTCAGCATTGACCCGACCCATGATGTCAACCGGATGCGTGACCTCAACGAATTCAGCATAAGATTTCGGATAGCCCGCCGAGTCATGAGTCATGCGACGATCCTAATACCTACCCGTCGCTCACGGTGAAGTGAGAGCACCTTGTGGCGACCTAATGGCGGCCGAGTGGCGAACGCAGTGAGTGCGGGGGTTGAAGGGGGT
>JAISCH010000002.1 GCA_031265725.1 Propionibacteriaceae bacterium | reverse complement strand
GGGAATATCTGCCGTTCAGCGATGGCGGAACGAGTCGCGCGGCACTGGGCGGACGAGGCCGGATTGGCCGTGCGTTTCACCAGCGCTGGAATCAGCGACGAGGAGCAGGGCAGGCCGATCTACTCCACGGCGCAGACCTTATTGCGGGAGAGCGGCTACTCCTATAGCGGGCACCGTGCCCACCAGATCACCGCCGCTGAGGCCGAGGAGGCCGACCTGTTGATCTGCATGGAGGCGTTCCAATGCGACTATCTGCGCCGGCTGACAACCGATGTGGGCAAAATACGGCTGCTCACCGATTTCGACCCCGCCGCCCGGCCCGGCCAGAGCGTCCCCGACCCTTGGGGGATGCCGATGGCGGCATTTCGGCGCACTTTAGGCTCGATAGAGGCCGCTATGCCAGAAATCCTCGCTGAAGTGAGAGACTTGGGGGTAGCTGATTGATTTCAGGGGATGCGTGAGCGCGTGCTGAGAGACGCGCAGCCCGTTTCCCCAGGAATCCGCAGCGGAAGTCCCGTGATTGAATCAGGAGGCCACATGCACATCCTCGTGGTAGACGACGATCAAGCTGTCCGGGACTCCCTGGCGCGCTCGTTGCACTATGCCGGTTATGAGATAACCACTGCCGTCGATGGGATAGACGCCTTGGCGAAACTCTCCTCCATTCGCCCGGAAGCGGTGATCATGGATGTGATGATGCCGCGACTCGACGGATTGGAGACCACGCGTTCGCTGCGCGCGTCCGGGAATGATGTGCCGATCTTGGTATTGACTGCCCGGGAGGCGGTGGGTGACCGGATCGACGGTCTGGACGCCGGGGCCGACGACTATATGACCAAGCCTTTCTCTTTCGATGAATTGCTGGCCAGGCTGCGCGCGCTCACCCGGCGCACCCGTCCGTCGTCCGGTGCGCCGGGGTCCGATGTGATGTCCTTCGCCGATCTCTCCTTGGATTTGCAGACCCGCGAAGTGTTGCGCGGCGAGCGCCGGATTTCGTTGACTCGTACCGAATTCGCGCTGCTGCAGGCATTTCTGGAGCATCCTCGCCGGGTGTTGGAACGCGGTTGGCTGCTGAACGAGGTTTGGGGCTCTGACTTCCCGACGACCGCCAATTCGTTGGAGGTCTACATCGGGTACCTGCGCCGCAAGACTGAGGACAAGGGCGAGCCCCGGCTCATCCATACGGTGCGCGGGATAGGCTACGTCCTGCGTGAGACCCCGCCATGATAAGTCGGCTCACCGGCACCGCCGATGGCCGTCATGCGTTGCAGGACCGAATGTCGGCGTTGATCTCGCTCGCTGTCGCGGCAGCGGTGGCGCTGACTGGTATCGCCGCCTATCTGATCACCCATCTGGCGGTCTTCTCCCAACTCGACTCGGAACTGATCGAAGTCGCCTCGACGACTTCCGCTGGGATCAGCGACCCGGAAACCTTGGACGGGTTGAACGTTGACGCATTGGTGGCGGCCAATGTGACTCTCACCGTGATCCGCTCCGACAACAGGGTCAGCTCACTGCCCGGATCGCAGATGCAACTGGTCATCTCTCCGCATGAGATCGCCATCGCCCGCACCCAGATGGGGCTGTCGGCGCGGACTGGATTGGCCCAGCAATTGGAGGACGGCATTCCGGTGGACGACATCCCCTACCGGATCATCGCGGTTCCACTCACTTCGGGCACTTCGCATTACGCGCTGGTGATCGGCCGCTCACTGGCGTCGTCGGACCAGAGCCTGCGTATTCTGGCGATCTCGCTGCTCACTTTCGGCATCGCGGCGGTGGTTGTCGCGGGCGTTGTCGGACGCACCTTGGCTCGGTCCGGGTTGCGTCCGATACTGCTGCTCTCCGATGCGGTGCGCCGGGTCTCTGAGACCGAGCAGTTGGAGCCCATCGCCCTCGGCGGGATGAATGAATTGACCGACTTGACCCGTTCGTTCAACAACATGATGGACTCGCTCGCCTCCTCCCGCGAGCAGCAGAGCCGGTTGATCGCTGACGCCAGCCACGAATTGCGCACCCCGTTGACGTCATTGCGCACCAACGTCGAATTGCTCATCGCCGATGACCGGGAGGGGATGCTGCCGCCCGGCGCGCGCCGGGAAATCCTCACTGATGTCGCTGGACAGTTGGGTGAATTCACCACCCTGGTGGGCGATCTGGTCCATCTCTCCCGGGAGGACACCATCCGGCCTTCGCCAGAGCCTATCGACCTGCGTGACGTGGTGGTCAGCGCTTTGGAACGCGCGAAGCGGCGCGGGCCGGGGTTGAACTTCGAGGTGTCGCTGCACCCGTTCTACATGGTCGGGGAAGCGGACTCCTTGGAACGCGCGGTGACGAACCTGCTCGACAATGCGATCAAATTCTCCCCGCCCGGTGGGACGATCCGGGTCAGCCTGGAGCGCGACCGGCTCCGGGTCAGCGACGATGGCCCGGGCATCGCCGAGGAGGACCTGCCGCACATCTTCGAGCGCTTCTACCGTTCGGACAAATCCCGCACCACGCCAGGCTCGGGGCTGGGCCTCTCCATCGTCGCCCACACCGTCAAAGCGCATGGGGGTTGGGTGCGCGCGGAGAACACTTTCGGTGCTGGCGCGGAATTCATCGTGCGCCTCCCCGGCAGTTCAGAGTCCCCCGAGGCCTCAGTGGCCGAGCGGCAATTGATCGCTGAGTGAGAGACACTCCCCTAGCCGTAGACCCAGGGATTCACTCGGCAACCGGCCAAGTCGGCCCATTGCCGCTGCATGACGGGGGCGGTTTTTCCCTTGCCAGGGCATGATTTCGGCTTCTGCGACTGGGCCAGCCCGAAGCCGTAGTTGACCAGATAGGCGTGGTAGTCGGCGGGACTGGCGAAATGGGCCGGCACGGTCTCCCAGCCCGCCACACTGATGACGATCTTGTCCCCGCTCTTGCAGGCCAGATCGTTGCCGCAAGCCTGGCTGTGGGTCGCTGCCGTGGCGAAGGAGACGACGATATCCGCTTTGCTCTGGGACTTGATCA
>JAISCH010000161.1 GCA_031265725.1 Propionibacteriaceae bacterium | reverse complement strand
ACTCCCGGCAGGCCCAGTTGTCCGGAGGCGAACCACAATTCGTCCGTGCTGGCCAAACCGACGTCGATGACATTCGCTCCCCCTTGGCAGGCGGCCTCGGCGAAAGCCCGGCTGTACTCGGCCCCGAACCGGCGGGCGTCCCGGCCCAGGACGAAGGTCTTGCCAGCCAAACCGAAAACCGACACGTAGGCCCGCCCCAGCGCTTGCGCCCCAGCGATATCCCACTGCTGGTCCGGCCCGGAGGTCACCCCACGGATGTCATTGGACTTGAAAATCTTCGGATCAAGCATGTAAATCCTGTCTCGATTGGTATTGATTCTAGCTTCACTCGGTGTTTCAATCTTTTCCGTTTGAGCCGAGTTTTATTTTCCCGGGGTCCCCAAAAAGTACCGCAGCGAAGCGAGGACACTTTTAGGGGTGGTCGTAGCGAGGACACTTTTTGGGGCTCCTAGTTGAACGATGCGCAGCGGGTGGTTCCAATGGGATCACTCAGCTAGGGTCAGCGAGCACAGCCAGATGCCCCTTGCGCCGGGAAACCGGCGGGTCGACTGACTCAACGGCATCGCCCAGCCCGGTGCGTCTGATCAAGTTCGCCAGCGCCATCACTTCGGACTCGTCGGTGGCCGGGGTGCTCAGATCGCCGGACAGCCGGGTAACTTCCCACCCCTTCGGCACCCGGAAGCCGTTGGTGTGCTCCCGGCAGAGGTCGTAGCAGCCAGGCTCAGCGGAAGGTGAGAGCGGGCCGATGACTGCGATGAATTCCTGGTAGCTGAAGGTGAGCGTCGCCACTGCCTCGGCGGGGCATCCAGGCTTGGTGCAGCGTCGATTAATCACCCACTCAGGCTATATCGTCTTGCCCGGCCTCCCCGGTTGCGACACCGCGCGGATGGCGACTCCTTGGCGTTTCAGCAAGGGAATCGCTGATCGACGCAGCCGGATCGGCCTCATGGTCTCGGCAGCAGGTCGCTCAAATACTCCAGCACTCGGGTGGGGCGCAATTCCGCTGGGACCTCCGCGATGTCCTCGGCCCGCGAGTCGCCGGTCAGCACCAGCGCCGCGTCCATGCCGGCCAACCGGCCCATCGCTATATCGGTCATCAGCCGGTCCCCCACCATCACCGCGTCAGCAGCCGACACGCCCAGGCTGTCCATTATCACTTGCACCATCAGCGCCGAGGGCTTGCCGAAGGTGCGTTCGCACTTCACCCCGGTACAGGCCTCGATAGCCGCGACGATGCTGGCACAGTCGGGCTCTCCCCGGCCACCAGGAAATGGGCAGTACTTGTCCGGGTTGGTCGACATCAGCACCGCCCGCTTGTGGTACCACAGCGCATCAAAAGCTGTCTGCAGCTTCCGGTACTCGAAACTGCGATCGTAGCTGGCCAGCACGATATCTATCTTGGCCGGGTCGTCACTCAACTCGATCCCGGCCTCAGACAACGCCCGCACCAGCGGAGGCTCCCCAATCGGGAAGACGACGGCATCCGGCCGGTGCCGCTGGAGCCAGCCAGTAGTGGAGACCAATGTGTTGACGATCTCCGACTCCTCGGCTGGCAATCCCAGCCGGGTCAGCTTCTCCAGATACTGCCGTGGCGTCTTAGTGGGATTGTTGGAAAGGAACCGGACCGGAATCCCCTTCTCCCTGATCCGGCCCAACGTCCGCGCCACCGTAGGCAGCAATTCGTCCCCAAGGTAGACAGTCCCGTCCATGTCGAACACATAGGCACCGTACCAATCGTTTCGCTCCATACTTCCCCTAGTTGTCTGACGTCTAACTTATGGTTTCATCAGCTCCAACAATACGCCAATTGCGCGTATCTGCCGCTGCTGTGCCGAAAATTCTGCCAAGTCATCGTTCATCATATTGCCTTTACTGACCTTTGGCTTGTAGCCTAGAGAAGTCAGTTGTTAGACGTCCAACCTTGGAGGAATTGTGGACTTCATTTTCATGCTTACCCATAACGACGCTACCGTCCCCAATGCCCTTGAGGTCATGGCCGACTTGAAGGGAACTGGACTAACCCATGTTGGATTCAAAGATATCGGGGCGACCCCCGAACAGCAGAGGCAACTGGCCGACTTGGCCCGGAATGCGGGTATGACTGTCTATCTGGAGGTCGTCTCCACCTCGGTCGAGTCCGAATTGGAATCGGTGGCTGCCGGAATAGCAGCCGGAGTCGACTGGATCCTCGGCGGCACCAATCCCAGCAAAGCGCTCCCGCTGCTCGCCGGGAGCAAGGTCCGCTACGCGCCATTCCCCGGACGAGTGGTGGGGCATCCATCCGTCCTGGAAGGCAGCATTCCCGAGATCGCCGAGCATGCCGCCCAGTTGACCGCGATGGACGGCGTGAGCGGGTTGGATCTACTGGCCTACCGGCATGGAGAGGCCGATCCCCTCGAACTCACCAAGGCCGTCGTCGCAGCAGCCGATGGCCCAGTGATAGCGGCTGGTTCAGTGGTCAGCAAGGCGCAGATCGTCGGCCTGGCCCAAGCGGGCGCACAAGCATTCACCATTGGCGGTGCGATCTTCGAC
>JAISCH010000338.1 GCA_031265725.1 Propionibacteriaceae bacterium | reverse complement strand
CACGGTGCCACGCATGGTGGCGTCGAGGATCCGCGCAGCACTTGGCTGCCGACGCTGCGCACACACGTGATGACCTATGTGGCATTCGGGCCGCTGGGCCCGAAGCCCGCGCTGGCGGTCTCAGTGGACGGGCAGTCCTGGCGGCGCTTGGGGCCGATCTGCTTCGAGTACGCCGACGAGTTGAACACCGACCTGAACCTATTCCCCAACAAGGATGTGGTGGTGTTCCCAGAGGTGGTGCCCGATCCGGACGGACATCCCAGCTACGCCATCCTGCACCGGCCCATGTGGGACCTGTCCTTCGCCCGTCCAGGCGAACCAGCGCCGCTGCCCGCCGGGATCGAAGACGCGCGAGCAGGCATCTGGATCTCCTACGTCGACGCGGACGCCGCAGTAGCAGACCTGCGAGCCTTCGCCAGGCCGCACTCCCACCGCTGGCTGGCTGGGCCGTCAAAACCCTGGGAGGCATTGAAGATCGGAGCCGGACCGACACCCGGACCAAACAACCCGGAAAATTACTCAGTCGCCCCCTGGGAAGACCTGAAGATCGGAGCCGGACCAGCACCGCTGCGCGTGCCGGAAGGCTGGCTGCTGATCTATCACGGGGTAACCGGCCGGATCAACGGACTGGGCTCATTCGTGCCACAAGACGGCGTCCACTACGTTGCCGCCGCGATGATCCTAGACCCCGCAGACCCGTCGCGCGTCCTCGCCCGTACCTCCACCCCACTGCTGGAGCCAGCGACCGAGAGCGAGACCTCCGGCGCCGTCCCCAACGTGGTCTTCCCCACCGCCATCGAAAAGATCGGCTCCACCCACTACGTCTTCTACGGCATGGCCGACTCCATGATCGGCGTAGCCCGCCTAGACCGCACCGATACAACCGCCTGACCGTCAGATGATGTGGCTCGCGGCACTATCCTGTCCACTAACGGAACCAGTGGAGCATAGGGGACTCGACGTGGATTCGCGTAGCGAATCCACTGGCCTCGGCTCTCTCCGGCCGCCTCGGCCCGCTCCTCCGATCGACAGCCCATCGGGGCTGCCTCACGGTAGTCGCGCCCTCACGGGTTCGGATCCGCGACACTTAATAAATTGGTGGGACATTATTCGAACTTTCCCCCGGCTACCGAAATCCCTAGTCAAGGCGCATTCGACATGGGAGCGGGATCGGCTGTTCTCAGATATTGGACGCCCTCTGAAGCCGATTTCGAGGTCGAAGAAGCACCTGCGGAGGCTCACCCGGCAGGAGGTTGATCGGGTCGTAGAGGGGTATCTGGCGGGCAAAACGGTGTACGAGATGGGGGCCGAGTTCGACATCTCCCGCCAGACCGTCGCCCTGCATCTGCACCGCCGCGACGTGCCCATGCGGAGGCAGAGCATCCCGTCAGATTGCTACATCGAACTGCTGCGGCTACGCCGTTCCGGTTGGACGTTCGCCAAGCTGGCCGCGATGTACGAGGTGAGCGAGCGAGCGGTGCGCACGGCCCTTGGGAAGGCCGAGGCTGCTGAGTTGGCGAGGGCCGAGGTAGCCTTGCGCCCGTCCGGCGGTGACCTCGCCTACACCGGCTTCGGCTGGGGCATCGCCGCAGCAATCGCCGGAGTGACGGCAGTGGTATGCTTCTAGTACTTGGACTGGTCGAAAGACCAGGGTCCACCTGATGGCGGGGGAAGTCCCCCGCCATTCTTCTTCCCAAAGGAGCGCCGTGGCTGTACTCAGCATCTTCGCTGACGAGTCAGGCGACTTCGGCACCCACTCTGACTACTACATCGTCTCGTTGGTCTTCCACGAGCAACAGGACAGCCTCACCAGCCACCTGGAGCGGTTGGATCAGTCACTATCCGACATTGGCGTCGATCCGAGCCGGGATGTCCACACCGGGGCGATCATCCGCCGGTAAGACGAGTACCGGCAGGTGTCGATGGAGAAACGGAAGGGTGCGTTCAGCAGGCTGTTCGGGTTCGCCCGTCGTGCTCCCATCACGTACCAAACGTTCCGGTTCCGCAAGAAGGAGACCCCGGACAGGCTCAAGCTGAAAGGGGCTATCTCCAGGGCGTTGGCTATCTACCTGCGCGACCACGCAGAATACTTCCTCTCGTTCGACAAGGTGATCGTCTACTACGACAACGGGCAGGCCGAGATCACCGACGTGCTCAATACCTTGTTCAATGCGTTCTTCTTCAACGTGGACGTGTGCAAGGTGGTGCCCTCGGACTACCGGCTGTTCCAGGTCGCCGATCTGTGCTGCACCCTGGAACTGCTAAAGGCCAAGGTGGACGACCAAACCAGCCTGTCCAAGTCCGAACTGGTCTTCTTCCGCAGCAGGCGTTCCCTCAAGAAGGACTACCTGGACAAGCTGGAACCGAAAAGGCGGAAATAGCACCGTTCCTTGCCGCCTTCCTTGCCACGGTGGCAAGAGAAGTGGCAAGTAGCTTGTTCAGACCGACCAGAGAGCGGTCGGCCAACATCACAAAGCAGGTCCGGACTGCGCCAGCGGCATCGGAGCCGCAGTCGCTGGCGTCTGCCGCCGCTGGCTGACTTGCACGGCAAGCGCGTGCACTCGGGCGGCATCGGCTTTCTGGATGGCGGAGGGCTGGTCGGTGCCGAGGGGTTCGGGGCTGGTGATGTTCCAGCGGTCTCGGTAAGCGGCCTGCTGCCAGCGGGCGGCTGCCGCCGGGTCGGCGGGACGAGAGCCGAGTGCGGCCAGCCATGGGGCAGATTGTGCAACAGCCCGTCGCACGATTGCTTCGGCGCGTTCGCGCATCCGGTCGGCTCGCTGGTCGAGGGCCACGCGCATGTCTTCGGCCATTGGGCCGGACGCTTCTGGGATCAGGCCGCAGATGTACCTCTGCTCCTGCCTGCGTTGGGCGGGTTTGGCCCGGTCGGTGAAAACGGCCACGCGGTGGTGGAGGACGGCTGCCGGATCGGCGGCGTTACCCAGGGAGCGGGCAGCGACCAGGCGCGGAAGCTCACCCTCGGGCTGGTAGCCGTTGGCTTCCATGCGGCGCAGTTCCGCACACATCGGGCCGAACGCATCCGACGACAGCACTTGCTCGGCGACCGGCTCCGGCAGTGGACAGGAGCGCACGAGTGCGGCCCATCGGTTTTGTTGGGCGGCGGCGAGGATGGTTTCGTATTCGGCGGCGAGCTGGGCGAAGTTGCCCCAGCGTTCGGCCTCGTCGTGGAG
>JAISCH010000195.1 GCA_031265725.1 Propionibacteriaceae bacterium | reverse complement strand
AGCAGAGTCGCCATCTGATCGATGAAGGCCCCGGTGCCACCAGCACAGGTGCCATTCATCCGCTGCTCTGGGACTGGACGGAGATAGGTGATCTTGGCGTCCTCGCCGCCCAATTCGATGACCACATCAGCCTGCGGAAGCAGCCGCTCGATGGCCGCCGTGGAGGCGATCACCTCCTGGATGAAATTCACCCCCATGATCCGGGCCAGACCCAGTCCGGCCGAACCGGTCATGGCCACTTTCACCATATCGCCGCTGAAGCGCTCGCCCAGGCTTCTCAGCAGCCTCGCCAACTCACCCCGCACGTCGGCGTTGTGCCGTCGGTAGTCACTGAAGACGACCTCGCCAGCGTCGACAACGACCGCTTTTACCGTTGTCGACCCGACATCGAGTCCGAGGGAGAGGGCTTTATCCATTTCAGCAAACCAGCCTACACGTCGAGCAATGAGTAAAAACAGATTGTCTGCTTCAAGCTGACACCAGCGCAGTTGTAAGCACTAGGATGAGACCAGTATCCAAATCTGCGGAAATGAAGGCTCCGATGACTGATTTCTCGCTCCTCAATCAAGCCAGGGCAGCTTTAGCCAATCCTTATCTGCGTCCGGATGAATTGCAAAATATTGCCGCGCAGCATCGAGAGCTCTGGGTCGATATAGCCCGGCATCCAGCCGCATACCCAGCATTGTTGGGCTGGATGCACCAGTACGGCGACGACGCTGTGCGGGCGGTGATAGCCAACCGCAACCAGCCGCCAGCCCAGCCGACTCAGCCTGGTCGTCCGCCGCTGCCCGCGCCGGGAGTGGCGCAGCCGCAGCCATACCTGACGCCTGGCTGGCAGGGACCGCCGACACCGGCCATGCCGTCAGCGCAGCCATACCCAGCGCCGAACGTGCCGACGCCACAGCCATACCAGGTGCCAGTCGCACCACCGGCCCAGCCATACCCGACACCAGCCGTCCCGCCAGCGCAGCCTTACCAAGCGCCAGTCGCACCGCCAACCCAGCAATATCCGACACCAGTCGCGCCACCGGTCCAGCCCTATCAAGCGCCGGTCGCACCGCCAACGCTGCCATACCCAGCGCCGACGCCACAGCCGTATGCGGTACCAGTCGCGCCACCGGTCCAGTCCCACCCGACACCAGTCCTGCCACCGCCGGCTCAGGCCGCGCTACTGATCCCGCCCCACCCGCAATCCAGTCCCATGCCCGAGGCCGACGTCCAGTTGCCAGCCCAGGAGCCGACCCAAGTCAGCCATCCGACACCGAATGAGCATGAGACGGCGTGGGCCGCCGCAACGGAAACTGAGTCCGTCGCTGAGCCGGAAGCTGCTGCCGCAGCGGAACCCGAGCCTGCCCCCGAGCCAGAGCCGGAAGCCGCCACCGCGCCTGAGCCCGAGACTGCCGCTGAGCCAGAAGCCATCGAGCCGGAACCCGTCGCTGAGCCAGAAGCCACTGCGCCGGAGGCTGAAACTACTGTCGCAGTGGAAGCGGAATCCGTCATCGAACCAGTGGCACCGACTGCGGAAGTGCATGGCGAATGGACAGCGAATTTGGGAGCCGCCATCGTCACACCCAGTCCGACACCCAGTCCGGTCGAGGTCGCGGACGATCCTTTCAGCCATCCGATTCCCGAAGCGCCCCGGACTGAGCCGATGCCCGCATTCCCTGGGCAGGACAGCGCGCCAATGGTGGCGATGCCAGCCCAAACCACTGCCGAGCAACTGTTGGCCCCGGCTCCGCCCGCTCGGGCAATGCCCCCTTATGCCACCGGACAGCCCGCTTGGAACCCGGCCGGGACGACGGAGCCGACCCGAGCCCTACCGCCTTTCGCCCTGCCACCGCAGCCGCCGCAAGTGACTTCGGTACCGCTAGGCCAGCCGCCGAAAAAGAACAACAACAAATTGATCGGCATCATAGCTGGCGGTGTCGTGCTGCTACTGCTGGCCGGTTTCGCGGTTTGGCAACTCGCTTTCAACAGCGGCGGCAATTCAAGCAGCACGGTCAGCCTCACCACCACCCAATTCAGCTATCTGGCCGAGGAATCACTGCCCACCGAGACCGATCTCTCTTTCACCCTGGACAACCAACTTCCGTCGATGTCCGATGAATGGCTGGAGATTTTCGGGAGCGGAAATTCTGCGGATGATCTGCAAAGGCATATGCAACTCTATGCCGAGTCGCAATCGGTCAGCTTGTTCTTATTCGACAACGCGGTGAATGCGACAAAGTTACAGACCGCATTCGCTGATCTCGCGCTTGCCCAACCCGGAAGCCTGAAAACACTCGATGAAGTCACAAATTCAGTCCGGGTCTGGGCCGCGACGACAACCGATGGGGGCTTTATAGCCGTATCGGTATATGGCAATGTGGTGGCGATACAGGCGGATACGATCAACGATCCCCAAAACTGGAAAGAAACCTGGCTGCTCAGTTTCAAGAAAGCGGTGGACGCAGCCGCCACCTCACCGGCATTGGGCGGGACGATAGCCCCGGCACCGAATATCAACACCCCGTCGCCCAACCCGATACCGACCACAGTGCCGCCCAAGTCGCTGGCACCAGCACCCAATCCCAGCTCCACCCGGCCAGTCTCAGCCGAAACCAAGTTCAGCGGAACTGCCGATTTCCCGCAATGCGACTCCCTCACCGTCAATTTCATTCTGAACGAGGACCGCACCGCCATCCGGCAACTGAAGATCGAAGCGGCTGGCCTGGCTGGCAGCGACAATATCACCAAGGTCAACCAATCCTCCGACGGGCCTTTCTATGTCGAAGCTGATGGCCGGTTGAAAGTGTCGATAGAAGACTCGGTGCTTGATGTGGTCATCGATGGTGACACCGCTGTCGGCACGATCACCTTCGTCTTCAATATGAAGGGCGCTGGAAACACCAACGATCTCTACCTCGATTTCGGCTCCAAGCCGATCACCCTCACCGCGAGTTAGCCCGGATTTCCCCCGCCGATCACTGCGTAGCAAACGCCGGGTCTGCTGTCCACACCCGACGGCGTTATGTATCGGTCAGGTTAAACATTACGGGTCTTCGTTGCGCTCAAACACCGGTCTCCTTATGGTTAGGCAAGTGTGTTGACGTATCAAATGGAAGTTTGCCATGGAAGAATTTGCAAAATTAATCGGAAGCATCGATAGCTTCGTCTGGAGCATCTACCTGCTCATCCCACTGTTGGCCGGGACCGGCATCGTGTTGACCATCCGGCTGCGCGGGGTGCAATTCACTAAGCTGTGGCCAGCCCTCAAGCTCGGCCTGTTCAAGCGCAAGGACGCGGGCTCTGAAGGCGACATCTCCCACTACCAGGCGCTGACGACGGCACTGGCCGCCACAGTCGGCACTGGAAACATCGTCGGGGTGGCCACGGCTATCGGCGCTGGCGGGCCGGGAGCACTTTTTTGGATGTGGGTCACCGGTATCTTGGGAATGGCGTCCAAATATTCCGAAGCGTTCCTCGGTTCCAAGTACCGTGAATTAGACGCTCGTGGCGAGGTAATGGGCGGCCCGCAGGTCTACCTGAAGAAAGCGATCAAAGGCCCGGTCGGCAAGACCCTGGGCGTGCTGTTCGCCGTCTTCGGCGCGCTGGCCGCGTTCGGCATCGGGAACGGTACCCAAGTCTCCTCAATGACGAAGAATATGCAGACCGCGTTCGGCATCGACCCACTCGTCACCGGCGTGGTGATCATGATCCTGGTCGGCCTCACCCTAATCGGCGGCATCAAGTCAATCGGCAAAGTCACCGCCGGATTCGTGCCGTTGATGATCCTCGTCTACGTCGTCGCCGGAGTCATCGTCTTGGCGCTCAACGCCGGGAATATCATCCCCGCCTTCGGCATGGTCTTCCAATACGCTTTCACCGACTATCACGGCATGGTCGGCGGAGCGCTCGGCACGACCGTGGCGCTGGCCATCCAAAAGGGCATGGCCAGGGGCATCTTCTCCAATGAGTCCGGAATGGGCTCGGCGGCCATCGTGGCCGCCGCCGCGCAGACCACCCATCCGGTGCGGCAGGGTCTGGTCTCAATGACCCAGACCTTCATCGACACCATCATCGTGGTCTCTTTCACCGGACTGGTCATCATCAGTTCCGGCGTTTTCGGTTTAGAACTCCCCAAAGGCGTTGACGCCAGTGACTTCCAGAGCCAGTTGACCAGCACCGCTTTTGCCGCCACTCTAGGAGATAAAGTGGGACCGGCCATTGTGGCGATCTGCATCGTCTTCTTCGCCCTCTCGACCGTGATCGGCTGGGCATATTACGGCGAGCGTTGCGCGGTCTCTCTGCTCGGCATCAAGGTGCAATTCCCCTATCGGATCATCTTCACCGCGCTGATCGTCATCTGGACGATCTTCCCGGTCGGCGTGATCTGGGACATAGCCGACATCTTGAACGGATTGATGGCCCTGCCCAACCTGATCGGATTGCTGCTGCTGTCCGGAATGATCGCCCGGGAGACGAAGCGATACCTCAGCAAGGATCCCGACCTCTCCTTGGGCGGGGTGGAACCCGAGCCGTTGCTCGCGTTGACCATTGCCGATGGCAAGGTCAAATGGATTCCCGCTGAGGAACGGGTGGCTAAGCTCTAGCGGTTAGTTGATGTATGGGTATGGTCAGTAGACCATGCTCATCGCCGTCCGGACCTCATCAAGGGTCTGATCAGCGATCTCGTTCGCCGTGACGTTGCCTGCCCGCAACACACTCTCCAGGTAGCCGGGGTCGGCCACCAACTCGGCGCGCCGGGCCCGGATCGGGGCGAAGAATTCGTTGACCGCCTCGGTGACCAGCTTCTTCAGGCCGCCGCCGCCGCCGTCACCGATCTCGGCGGCCACTTCCACCGGGTCGCGGTCCTGGCAGAGCGCGACCAGCATCACCAGGTTGGAGACCTCCGGACGGCGCTCCGGGTCGTAGCTGATGTGCCGGTCGGAGTCGGTCACCGCCTTCTTGATCCGTTTAGCGGTGGTGTCGGCGTCCATGCCGATCTCGATGGTGTTCCCGCGCGACTTGCTCATCTTCTGGC
>JAISCH010000169.1 GCA_031265725.1 Propionibacteriaceae bacterium | reverse complement strand
AGCTTCTTTACTGGCAGTCCGAGTTCGTATTCGATCATGGTCCCGGTTGTGCCGGTAGCCCATAACTCGTGTTGGGACAGGGTGCCGCGATTGAACTCAGCCCAGCGCAGTAAGTCGGTCTTCTTGTTGTCGTGCGCCACTAGCGCGATCCGCCGACGCACGGCGGGAGAGTCTTGAATCATGACCCCAGCCTGCCAGATTCTAGTTACCTGCGGGTGTCATACAGTTGACGTTTTAACCCTATTCTCCGAAGCCTGCTCAACACTCAGCCCGCTAGGCTCCGGACTACCTTGTTGTTAGCAACTCGCCAGTGTTGTCCGCTGCTGGACCGTGATTCTCGCTCCGCAATACGCGCTGAGTTCGTCTTCTTTGGCACCACAAATTGTTGAAGGCTGGGTGAAAGTGCTCCCGGCAAGGCAATATGAGGTTGGGGGTGGAACTGGTGGTGTGGGAGGTGTTGATCGGTGTGAATTCTTCCACATTGTTTGTTCGACTTAGGTTTTTCTTATCCGCTATTCTGTGTGAAAGGACCCCGAAATTTTATGGAGGATTCATGGCAGAACAACTCAAGGTTGGCCAAGAGGTAGAGGTAATCACCGGGTTGGTAACAGATGCCAAGCCCGAGCTGGACTCGATAATCACCAATGGCATTTCTCAGGCGACGCAGCAAGCGAAGTCCTCATGGGAAGGTGCCGCAGCCGACGCGCTCACCAATAAGCTGTTGCCGGGTTGGGAGCAGAAGGCGAAAGGTGTCGTCCGGGTTCTGGACGATTTGGTCGACAGCCTCAAGCAGGCCGACCAGCGGTTCGTTCAGCAGAACGCGGATTCCGCGACAGACCTCACCAACAAATTTGCGGCGTTAGGACTATGAGATGGCCGACTATCAGCGTTATAACCATGCCGGCATAGATCAAGCGGCGAATGAGTTGCAGCAGACAGCTACGAAGCTCCGTAACCGCCTCGACCAGTTCGTCGCTGACGTCAAGAAGGAACTCCCGCAGTGGGAAGGCGAGTCCGCACGGGCATTCGACATGTTCCATCAGCGCTGGAACAAGGAGATTGACGAGTTGCAGACATTCGCGGCCTCCCTCCCCGGCTTGGTGAACGACATCAACCAGCGGGCGATCAGCACCGATAAGGCAGGCGCTGGCCTCTTCCAGTGACCGTCTGACACTAGAACTTCTAAGGGGCATCACCAACCTGGACGATGCCCCTTAGAAATCTTTAGCAAACCCCCTCACCATCCTTCTCTGGCCCCGGCAAAGGTGTTGCTATGCGCGGAAAAAGGCGTTTTAACCTGCCTGCGGTGATAGTCATTTGCTGCACCTTAGTGTTCGGCGTGCTAGCTCTCATCCATCAAGGCGTGCCCACTGCGGAAGTGGATATGAACGACGGTGGCATCTGGGTGACAGCCCAGAGTCGCCAATTGGTCGCTCATGTCAACTATGACTCGAAACTGTTCGACGCCGGATTGAACGCTGATGAGACCTCCAAATTCGATATTGGTCAGCACGAAGACTTGGTTACTTTGACGGATCAATTTGGCCACGCGATCTCAGTGATCGAGCCAGCAGAGGTGAAACTGGGCAGTTCCACCTCACTGACCGAAACTGCCACAGTCGTGCAGGGCGGCGAACGTTTGGGCATCCTTGACGCTGGGACGGGCTTCCTCTGGACCGCCGACGCGCATGAGCCCTCGACCACTAGCTTCGAGGAGGGCAGCGCCGCTGCGACCGGTTTGGTCAGCGGCGTGGTCACCGCAGGCGTGGACGGGTCGGTGCACGCGATAGCGGCCCGGGCGAAGCGATTTGTGCATGTGACCCATGAGGGGATGCTGGACAAAGTCTCGTCCACCGAAGTCAACGAGCTCTCACCGGCAGCCACGCTGAGTATCACCGCAGTCGGTGACAAGGCGGTGGCCCTCGACTCCACGTCGAATACGCTGATCCTTCCCGATGGCTCACTGCTTCCACTCGTCCAGTTCGCGGTCACCGGGGACGTGGTGCTCCAGGAGCCTGGCCCCGATGCGGACCATCTGCTGCTGGCGACCTCGACCGCGTTGCTCTCGGTGAAGCTGGACGGCTCCGAGCTGCGGCAGACTCCGGCCAGCGAGACTATGGTCACCGACGGCTATCCGGCTGCTCCGGTACGGCTGGGCAAATGCGAATACGCGGCTTGGGGTGGCAGCGCCGCCTATTTGCGGCAATGTGACGACGCGGAAATGCGCCGGATCGCTGATGTGCCGGAATTGGGTGCCGCGCAGAACATTAAATTCAGGACTAATCGCAATTTGATCGTTCTCAATGATATCGACGGCGGCTCCGTCTGGCTTCCGGACGAAGATATGGTGCTGGCGGCGGGGTTAGATGAAATTGATCAGGAGATAAAAAAGAAGGACGAAGAAGAGACCGCACCACAGACGACAAATGAGTACGCCGATCCAAAGGAAAAGAAAGAGAATCATCCCCCCAAAGCTAATCCGGATGAATTCGGTGTTCGGGCGGGCCGGATCACCACTTTGGATGTGCTCGGCAACGACTCCGACGAGGACGGCGATGTCCTCACCGCTGAGTTGAACAAAGTGCAGACCAGCTTCGGCAAGATAGCCCGCGCCCGTGGCGGGCAGGCGTTGCAGATCGATGTGCCCGCCGACGCCACTGGGGAGACCTCGTTTCTCTATAACGCCAACGATGGGAACTTGGCTTCAGCTTCAGCCGAGGTCAAGGTGCGAGTGGTGCCGTCCGCAGAGAATTCCGCCCCGAAACAACTCCGGAATCCGGAGGTAAAAGTGGGGGCCAGAGCGAGTGTGGAGTACAACGTGCTCCCGGACTGGCGCGATCCGGAGAGCGACCCGATCTACCTCAAGGCCGTCCGGGCGGCAGAAGGCATTCAGGTCCATTTCCGCGAGGAGGGCACCGTCGTCATCCGGGACATCGGGCATGGACAGGGGTTGGAGACGCTTGAGGTTGAAGTTTCTGACGGCTCCAAGGTGGGGAAGGGCAAGCTGACCCTCAATATCCAGCAGAAGGGCAATCTCGATCCGATTGCCAACGCGGACTTCTACGTCGGCCGGGCCGATGAGCCGGTACTCGCGCAGCCTTTGGCAAATGACTCTGACCCCAATGGCGATCCGCTTCGGCTGGTGGAAGTCCGGTCCAACGACAAGACGGTGAAAATGGAAGCCGACTACACCTTGGGCACATTCACCGCGACTGCGACTACTGAGGGTCAATACCTGTTCGTGTACTACGTCAGCGACGGGACGAGGACTGTTCCCGGAGTAGTCCGGATAGATATTGTCAAAGCTGCCGATTCCGCTGCCCCGGTGGCCGAAGATGATTTGGCGCTGCTGCCCGACGGCGGATTCGCGTTGGTGGCACCGCTCAACAACGACTCGGACCCCAGCGGCGGCGTGCTGGTGGTCCAGTCGATTGACGTCCCAGACCGACTTGGCCTGCAGGTCGCCCTAGTGGATCACCATCTGCTGCGGATCACATCGGCGGGTTCGTTCGACAGCGATTCCGGCCCGGTCTCGTTCAGCTATGTCGCGTCGAACGGCAAGAAGTCCGCCACGGCTGAGGTCTTGGTCATCCCCACCGCCGCGCAGAAGAGCCAGCCTCCTGAATTGCAGCCTGATCGGGTAAAGGTGAGGGTGAACGATATTGGCTCGGTCTCGGTGCTGGAGAATGACTCGTCTCCAATCGGCCTTCCGCTGAGCGTCTCGCCTAAATTGCAGGTCAGCGAGAAAGGCTTGGAGTTGGGCACGCCCTTCGTCACCGGCAATCAGGTACGACTGGAGGCAGGCGGCGAAGCCGGCACGGTGGAGGTCAGCTACACCGTGTTCGACAGCTCCGGCAGATTCGCCACCTCTCAGGTCACCTTTGATGTGGTCGGGGACGCGGATGTAAATCACGCCCCGCAGCCCAAACCGCTGACGGCCTGGGCAGTTGTGGGCCAGTTGACGAAAATCCCGGTGCCGCTCAATGGGATTGATCCCGATGGCGACTCCACCGTTTTGATCGGCCCGAACGAGCAGCCCACCCTCGGCGCGGTGAAGGCGGGCACAGACTGGCTTGAGTACACCCCGACTGGCCAGCCGGGCACCGATATCTTCACTTACATAGTTGAGGATCGGTTGGGCAAGCAGGCATCCGCGACCGTCCGGATCGGGATCGCTGAACCGCCAGGGCTGAACCAGGACCCATACGCGGTCCGGGACACGATCTTGGTACGACCCGAGCGCACGGTGAGCATGGCTGTGATGGCCAACGATATCGACTCTGACGGCGACCAACTCGCCCTGGTCGAGGGGAGTCTCAAGGCCAAGGATGAATCACTGCAGCCGCAGATCAACGGCACGGCGATCACTGTCACCAGTCCGGCGCAAGAAGGCTCCTATGTTTTCACCTATCAGATCACTGATGGCAACGGCGGGTTCTCCACTGGCACGGCAACTATCAATGTGAAGAATGATGCCGTCCTGCAACCCCCACTCGCCCGTGATGACGTGGTGAATATCCAGGATTTGCCCCCCGATGGCAGCCCGGTCGAAGTCCGGGTGCTGGAGAACGATGAAGACCCGGACGGGAATTCAGCCCTGCTCGAAGTGAGTTGCGACTCGGAGGACGTCGAGATCTTAGGCAAAGTGCTGAGGATAACGCCGATGGATGCCCGGCGTCTTGTCGTCTATACGATCATTGACGAGGACGGGCTGGAAGGCAAGGCGGTCGTCTGGGTGCCGGGCAAAGTGGTGGAGAGCCCGTATCTCGACACCAGCAGGCTTCCGCTCCATGCCAGAGCAGGCGAGGAGTTGGAGATCGATCTGGCGCAATATGTGATCGTGCCCAGGCCGAGCCGGACGGTTCATATCACCGA
>JAISCH010000165.1 GCA_031265725.1 Propionibacteriaceae bacterium | reverse complement strand
TGCCTACGGAGTCGTCTTTCCGGTCGAAGCCGGCAATTTCGAGTCGCCCCTGATCGAACGCTCACAGCGTTCCGGCGAAGAGAAGCAACGTATAGCGGAGGAAGGCGTCCGCCGCATCGGTGAAGCGGAGACAATCTTCGTCGATGAGGGCTTCAATCCACTGCTATTCGCCCGCGCGTTGCCGCAAGACCGTCCGGTGACTGTCGTCACAACTTCGCTGCCGGCCGCCTCGATCCTGGCGGCGCGAGCCAACTCGCAGGTCCTGATGATCGGCGGTCGAGTGCGCGGGCGGACCTTGGGCGTGGTCGACACCATGGCAGTCAATACCCTCGCGAAACTGCACCTCGACCTGGCCGTCATGGGGGCCAACGGCGTCTCGCCGACGGCCGGCATGACCACGCCAGACCCAGCCGTGGCCGATGTCAAACGAGCGGCCATGGCAGCCGCGCGGCGCTGCATCTTCATTGGCGCCCACTACAAGTTCGGGGTGGTCAGTCTGGCGCAGTTCGCCGAATTGAGCGAGTTCGACGTCATAGTCACCGGTCGGGAGCTTCGCGACAGCCGCGCGGAGAAGTTCACCGCCGCTGGCGCCACCCTCGTCAGAGCCTAGGCCGGTGCGGAGCCGGGCCGCGACCGCTGACGAATCCGTATGGTGACCGTTGTCGGCTAAGCGGTGACCGTTGGTCCAGGCTCGCGCCGATGGCGGTGCGGCGTGGCTCTGCGATGGTGCGAGCCCCGTGGGGCTCCAGGTCGAGCGCCTGAAGAACGATCTGGAACGGCGATGGCGGGCCATTATCGAGGACCTGCGAGTGTGGCATCGCGGGCGCTGAGGCCACCTGATCGTGGGTTTCGGTGACCGATTGGTAATCCGGAACCTTGACTGAGCTCGATTGCCGGGCGGAATACTGAGGCCGTGATGCGCAGCGCCGATGAATGGCGCGGGCATCAGATTCAGTGGACCCAGACCTGAGGAGTTCGAAGATGAACCGATTGACACGACATGCCCGATCACTGATCGCCGGAGCCGGAGCTCTCACGCTCGGCTTTGGCCTTTCAGCCTGCGGCGGCGAATCCGACGGAGACAACGTTGTCCTGACCATGGCCATGATGAACACCTACCAAGGCGGATTCGAGGAATTGATCGCGGAATTCGAGGAAGAGAATCCTGGCATCGTGATTGAGCCCAGTTACTATTCGGCCGACACCTACGACCACACCGTACCAACGCAGTTCTCCGGCGGCTCTGGTTCGGACCTTGTGTACGTGGACGCGGGTTCAGGCACGCAGTCTGTGAAGCGGATGGGCGGCGCTGGCTGGCTGGCCGACTTGTCCGATCAGCCCTGGGTCGACACGCTGTACCCCGCGACGGCTGACGGTTATCAAATCGATGGGAAGACCTATGGGCGTGATTTCGGAATCTCGGCTTTGGCGGTGCTGTTGTATGACAAGGACTACTTCGCCGAGAAGGGCCTGACCCCACCTGAGACTTTCGAAACGCTGCTCGAAATGTGCGGAACGATCAGCGCCGATGGCAAGACGCCGATTTCCATGGCCGGAGGCTCCGGCGCCGTCGACTTCAACGACGTCGTGTCGATGGCCGGCAACACCGTGCTCGGTCCGGAACAAGACTGGCTGGACCGTCGCTACGCCGGTGAGGTGACATTCGCGGGCACGGCGGGCTGGGAAGAGGCTCTGGGACAACTCCAGCAGCTGAACGAAGCTGGTTGCTTCTCTCCCGGAGTCGCTTCCATCAACCTCGATCAAATGCTGACTGACATGGGCTCGCGCCAGGCCACCATGATGTTCACGTATGGAGGCTTGATAGCGCCGGTGCTCCAGCAGACCCCCGATCTGAATGTCGGAATGTTCTCGCCCCCGGCGCCGGCCGGAAGCGAGACGTGGCTGACCGCGCAGGCATCGGGAGGAATAGCGGTTTGGTCGAAGTCGAAGCATCCCGACGAAGCCCGCCGGTTCGTGGTCTTCGTCTCGCAAGAAGACAAGCTCCGTCAACTGGCTTCCACCAACGTGTTGATCTCCCCGATCGACGCGGCTACTGGCGATCTGCCTGAAGCGTACGCCGAGTTGGCTCCGTACTTCGAGGCCGACAAGGTCATCAGCGCGATGGTCACATCGTTGCCGGATTCGACCAAAGTGACGGACGATTCGGGTGCCGCGATCCAGGGTCTATGGACTGGCCAGAGCGACATTCCCGCGATACTCGCGGCCTTCGACCGGTCATTCGACGAGGCCGCGGAGAAAGCGAACGAATAGGTGTGCCGAGCCGACCACCACAGATGCCGTGTCAACAGTTAGCAGGAAGGCACATCATGGATGGAGAGTTTCTCTTCCTAGCGCTGACGGATCGGGCCGAGCACGTGAGCGAAGAAGAATACGTTGATTGGTACCGAGGTGTCCACATTCCTGACACCATCAAGTCCGTCGGTTGGACGAGCGGCCAGATGTATCGCCGGTCGCGCGTGCAACCGGCTGGCGAGAAGCCTCCCTGGGAGTTCCTGGTCGCTTACACAGTGACTGGGCCGGAGACGACGATTCTCGAGCGCGTCGACGCGGCCGCGCCGTCCGGACCCCTGTCGGTCCCCGACCGATTGATGTGGAAGACCGGCTACCGCTTGTGGACGTACCGGAAGTCCGGCGGCAGGCCATTCGACTTGGATTCAGAACACGCGCTCCTGGCCTTCGCGGATTCGTCGTCGCGCCAGGACGACCAGTCCTCCTGCGCAGATGGCAAGGATGGCGTTCCCGAAGCGTTGGCAGGTTTTGGCCGGCGCGACGCGATGCGGTACGAACTCGCTGGCCGGGTCGCCCAACGGCCCGGCCACGAGCCGTACCCGGAGCGCATGACCTGGTACGCCATCGACAAGGACGAACAGAACATCCTCCGGCCGTTCGCTGAGGAAGGATCCGACCGGTCCGCGATGAGGTGCTCTTGGTCGCCGGGCTGTGCGAGTTGGGCGTACACGAGGATAGGAGAACGGATCTTCGCATGACCCGAAAGAATTCAGCTGGCGTCGGCCTGGCGCAAACGCGGACGGGGGCGCTGGTGCATTCGAGATATGCTCCCTGGATATTTGCCGTGCCCGCCGTGATCGTGATCCTGGTGCTCAGATATGTGCCGTCGCTGGTGGGTGGAGCGTACGCGTTCACCAACTGGGACGGAACCTCGCTGAACGCCGACTTCGTCGGTTTGCGGAATTTCGTCAGCATCTTCACGGATCCGACGACCAGCGGCGCGTTGTGGCACACGCTATTCTTGGCTGGCGCGTACGTTGTGGCGACTAACGCTATAGGAATGGCTCTAGCAGTCGCGTTGAAGAAGACGCTGAAGACTCGCAGTCTGCTGCGCGCGCTATTCTTCTTACCGTTCGCTTTGAGCCAGTTAGCAACCGCATACATCTGGCAGTTCATCTTCGCATACAATGGCCCGATCAACTATTTCTTGGACAAGCTCCATCTAGAATCGCTGAAGCACACCTGGTTGGGCGAACCGGGTGTCGCGTTGGTGGCCATCCTGGTCGTGATGATTTGGCAATACACGGGGATGACGATGGTCATCTACATGGCCGGTCTCGAAGGCATACCGGAAGAACTACATGAGGCGGCGATGGTCGACGGAGCCGGTCCCTGGAAAAGGTTTCGCCACATCACATTTCCGCTATTGGCGCCTGCGCTAACCACAAGCTGCACTTTGACGCTGGTCTTTGGGCTCGGCGTCTTCGACCAAATCATTGCGTTGACTAACGGCGGTCCGTCGAGTGCCACAGAGACGATCGCCACGCAGGTGTTCAAGCAGACGTTCGTCTATGGATTCTTCGGCGAAGGTTCAGCCATGGCAGTCCTGTTCGCGGCGCTGGTCACGTTGTTCGCGATCATCCAGATGCTCATACTGCGGCGACGCGAGGAAAGGCTGGACAAATGAAATTCAAATGGAAGGCTTTCTCAGGCGAACTCCTCTTGCTGTTGGGGGCGATCGCGTTCTGTTTGCCGTTCTACTTCCTTGTCGCAATCGCACTGAAACCATCAAGCGAAGTGTTCACGACCAGTCCGCTGGCCTGGCCCAAGGATCTCGCGCTCGACAACTTCTCAAAGGCTTGGGGCACCTCCGCCGGCGGGGGCGGCATCGGTGCGGCCCTGGTCTCGAGTCTGATCA
>JAISCH010000127.1 GCA_031265725.1 Propionibacteriaceae bacterium | reverse complement strand
CAAGCCACGCAGGGCCAGGTTGTTGGCCTCTGTCCCGCCTGAGCAGAAGACGATCTCACCCGGATGCGCGCCGATGTCGGCGGCCAGCGACTCGCGGGCGTCCTCCAGCAGGCTCCGGGCGGCCCGGCCAGCGGCATGGACAGCGCTGGGATTCCCGGCCACCTCCCAAGCCGCCTCCATCGCCTCCCGCGCGCTCGCCCGCAGTGGCGCGCTAGCCGCGTTGTCCAGATAGATCACAATTCTGTCACCCTCTCCAGGTAGGGGCTTTCCACATTCACCGAGTATCATCACAGGTTAGCGGCAATCAAGTCGCACAAAGCGTCTGGCTGTCTGACAACTGGGCGGAACTGTCGTCAATGCGGAAAACAGAAGCAGTGAGAAGGTCTCGACAATGAACGCTGGTCTAGGCGCTCGCCTCAACGGCGACCAAACGGACTTCTCACTGTGGGCACCGCGCGCCAGCCGGGTGGAGCTGGCCTTGGTGGACACCGACCGCAACCAAACCAATCACGACATGGCCAAGGACGACGCAGGCGTCTGGAGCGTCAGCGTGGCGGGCATCGGGGCCGGGCAGCGCTACGGCTACCGGGTTCATGGGGAATGGGATCCGGACCACGGCCAGCGTTTCAACCCGGCGAAATTGTTGCTGGACCCCTACGCCCGCGCGATCACCGGAGGGGTCGATTACTCCGGCCCAATCTTCGACCACACCGAGGAGTCGAATTTCTCCCCGGACATGGCCGACTCGTTCGCCTCAGTGCCGCTGTCCGTGGTGGTGGGCGACGCTCCCGCGCCGAGGCCGCTGGCCGAACGCATCCCGCTGGCAGAGCTGGCGATCTATGAGGCGCACGTTCGGGGCTACACCAGACAGCATCCGGCGGTCCCGGAGCATCTGCGCGGAACCTATGCCGGGCTGGCCTACCCGGCAGTGATCGAACATCTCAAGTCGATCGGCGTCAATGCAATCGAATTGCTGCCCGTCCACCATTTCATCTCCGAGCCCTTCGTGATCGGCCGGGGCCTGGTCAACTACTGGGGCTACAACACCCTTGGTTTCTTCGCCCCGCACGCGCCGTATTCCTCGTCCGGCACGCTGGGCGAACAGGTCACCGAATTCCGGGAGATGGTCTCCACGCTGCACGACAACGGCATCGCCGTAATCCTCGACGTGGTTTACAACCACACCGGCGAGGGCGGCCACGAGGGGCCGACGCTCTGCTTCCGGGGCATCGACCACGGCGCGTATTACCGGCTGGCCCTGGACCAGCGCAACGACTACGACGTCACCGGCACCGGGAATGCCCTCGACACCTCCCATCCGGCAGTGCTGCAGTTGATCATGGACTCGCTGCGCTATTGGGCAGTGGATATGGGCGTGGACGGGTTCCGCTTCGACCTGGCCACCACCTTGGTCCGGGACGAGCGGCACAACGTCGACCAGCATCACAAATTCAAGCAACTCATCGCCTCTGACCCGGCGCTGCGGGACAAGGTGATGATCGCCGAGCCTTGGGACGTCGGCCCCTACGGCTACCAAGTCGGTGCCTGGGGCTATGGCTGGTCGGAGTGGAACGGCCCCTACCGCGACTTCATGCGCGACTTCTGGAGGGGCGCGGCCAACGGGGTGCAGGATTTCGCCACCCGGATCACCGGCTCAGCCGACATCTACGACCGGGGCGGGCGCGACGCCACCAGTTCGATCAATTTCATCACCGCCCACGATGGCTTCACCTTGCGCGACCTGGTCAGCTACGACCTCAAACACAACGAGGCCAATGCCGAGCGCAACCACGACGGCACCAATGACAACCGCTCCTGGAACCACGGCTGGGAGGGAACGACCGACGACCCGGTGATCATCAATTCCCGGCATCGGACGGCGCGGAACCTGATGGCGACACTGTTGCTGTCCACCGGCGTGCCGATGATCACCGCTGGCGACGAACTGGGCCGCACCCAAGTCGGCAACAACAACGCCTACTGCCAGGATTCCCCGGTGAGTTGGGTGGACTGGTACGACTTGGACGACTGGACCTCGTTGGCCGGGCTCACCGGTGCCCTGCTCAAACTGCGGGCCGACCATCCAGTGCTGCGCCAAAGCGCTTTCCGCTCCAACAAGGAGGTCCGGGACTCGGCTGGGCGCAAACTCGGGCGTTCGCAGACGGCCTGGTTCAACGAGTACGGCACCCCGATGATAGACGAGCAGTGGCACGACCAGGGCCGGACCACAATCGGGATGTATCTGTCCGACCGGAACGAGGCGTTCCTGATCTATTTCCACTCTGGATGGCATTCCATCGGCATCACCGTGCCTCCGGTGCCTTGGGGGCACTCCTACCAAGCGCTCGTCCACACCGGCAACGCGGACGAATTGCCCGCCGACCCGCTGCCGGCCGGTGCTGAATTCACTCTGCCCGGCCGCACTGTCGTCGTCTTCAAAGCTGAAGTCGTCACAACTGTGCCGCCGAGGAGTTGACCGGGCGAGGGAGCGCCAGGTGCAGGGTGGCGCATCCTTTCCGCTACCACTTCTTCAGTGTCAAATGTCGGGGTCCCCAAAAAGTACCGGACCGCCGGGGTCCCCGAAAAGTACCGCAGCGCAGTGAGGACACTTTTTGGGGTGGCTGCAGCGTAGCGGAGGGAGGGCACTTTTTGGGGCGGAGCGGTAATTGGGTGGTGGAAATAGTGCGAAGGCCAGCCTGAAAGAGGTATTTTGTGGCTTGTGAACACAGCAAAGCCCCGCCGTGCGGTTACCTCGAAGCCGGTCAGAAAGCCTGCGGCCTCCGCTGAGACCCCCCAGTCCACTCCGGAGCCGCCGCCCCCACCGCCTCCAGCGCCCCAGCCGCAAGCGCGGCCCGTTGCTCCCGATCCGGTGGCGCGCGGATTCGGCCGAATCCCAGTGACCAAGGTCTCCCCAGTGATCGAGGGCGGGAGCTATCCGGCGAAAGCCGTGGTCGGCGAATTGATCCCGATCCGCGCGGCGGTGTTCCGCGAGGGCCATGACGCGGTGAACGCCTCGGTCATCCTCACCGACCCGGCCGGGAAACAGACCCGGACCGAGATGACCCTGGTCGAGCCGGGCCTCGACAAATGGCTGGCCTATGTGCGCCTCGACTGCGTGGGCCCCTGGACTTTCCGGGTGGAGGGCTGGTCCGACCCGTGGCACACCTGGTTGCACAACGCCGAGGCGAAGCTGAAGGCCGGGATCGACATCGAG
>JAISCH010000102.1 GCA_031265725.1 Propionibacteriaceae bacterium | reverse complement strand
TGACTCACTCGATCAGTGGCGCCGTTGGGTCGGTGTGGAATAACCGCACTAATGCTGCCCGGTTGTACTCGAACTCAGGTACGTCGCCGGTCTGCTATAGCCCCGGCGCTTCGAACTCGAACGTGAGCACGTCATACCGCAGCGCGAGCATGGTTAACCTGGCCGCCTCGACGTCCTGTTGACCTTCCATGGTGGGTGCCCTGTGGAACTGGTAGATTGCCCCGCGGGGCCTCGACCGCCGCAGGGGGTGCAGGTGACCGGAGATGAGTTCCGGGTCCTTTTTGGGACGATGCATCTGCCGCTGGCTCGCTATGCCCGGCGTGTCCTGGATGGGGAGACGGCGAACGATGTCGCCACTGAGACGCTGTTGACGATCTGGTCCAAACAGCTTCCGATGCCCGCAGATGACGACGGACAGCGCCGGTTGCGGAGTTTGTGTTACCGGATCTGTGATGGGCATGTCCGCAATGCGTTGAGGGCAGAGCGTCGACGCCGCTCCCTGGAGGACTTGTTGACGGTTCGGACGAGCCGCGCCAGCCTGGTGTCGCCCGACATCGCTGAGGATGTGGCTGCTAGGGAGCGCGTCGCGGCGGTGTTGGCGAAGCTGTCGAAGGCCGAGCGCGAGGCCGTGTTGCTGTTCCTGGACGGGTACACGCCGAGCGAGATCGCCCACAAAGTGGGTTGTTCGGGCCCTGCGGCGACCATGAGGCTTGCGCGGGCCAAGGAGAACTTGAGGAAGCTGCTTCAGCGGCAGGGAGAGGGGGTTCCTGTTGTCACGGACACCAGACGGCCTGCCACCTGATCAGGGCTCTACCGCTTTGGAGCGAGAACTCTTGGATCTGCTCGAACCGTTGGGTGCGCGCCGACGAGACCTTGGGCTGGCGCCGCACGATGAGGCACGCCTGCGAGCGAAGGCTGCAGCCGACATGGAACGGGTTTTGCGTACCCAACCCCAGCGTGCTCCAGGGTTGGTGTGGTCGATTTGCCGCTGGTGGTTGATCTTGAGGACGTTCGGGATCAGAGGCAATCGGTGGCTATTGGCTGTTGTTCCAGTAGCGGCGACAGCGGCGTTGGTGGCGGCGATAGTGGTGGGTTCGGTCCTGTCAGGTGCCCCCACACCGGCGGTTGCGGTGACACCGCCGATGCCGGTGTTCAGCAGTGCGGTCGGGGGTGGTGTCCCGTTGCGGGGCGAGGATGCTGGGCCGGTGTTGCGTCACCTGGCCGGAAGGGCCGCTGCCCAACAGGACCAACCCGTCGGTGAGGACCAGCTAGTAGATATCGCGGAGTGGTGGGTTCAGACGAATCCGGACACCGGAGAGGCCGATGCCGGCGGTGGGCTTGTGCCGTCCCGTGTCCAGTTGTTCACCTTGCCAGATGGCACCATGCGCCTGATCCAGCGTCTCGGTGAACCCCTGGACCCTGACGAGGGCCTGGTGGACACCGAGACGAAGTGGCTGACTGTGAGCGATGAGACCTTCCCCGGTGGGGAGGACCAAGGCCCGCTGTTCGCCCAAGCTCTGCCTACCGATCCCGAAGCCCTCGTGTCCCAGCTTTTCCCCGACCCGCAGGAGTGTCCAAACCTGTCCCAGTGCATTGCCAGCGAGATCAGACACCTGCACGGCACCTATGTCGTGCCCGCTGGTGTGCGGGCAGCGCTGTGGGAAGCCTTGGCTGACACCGAAGGAGTCTGGTACCTGGGTGACACCCACGACCGGCTCGGACGTCCCGCGGGCGCGTTCGCGGCCGATCTTGGAACCGATCAGCAGATCGTCCTGTACGCCGACCAGGAGACCGGCGCATACCTCGGAGCCGAGATCATCCTCACCGAGAACAGTGACCAACTCGGCCTCGGCGCCCCGGCGGTCATCGAGTTCACTGCCCTCCTCGACGCCCGCTGGCTCGACGCCGACCAAGTCCCACCATCGTGAACTCGCGCACAGCGCCCACACCGGCGTCCCGCGCAGAACCGTCGCTTCCTGCCGTCGAACTCGCGGATGGATCCGGCGAAGCGAAGAATTGTCCGAGATTTTTCGGGTCTGAACGTTAGATTCGGGCCTTTGCCGGACATTACTAAGCGATGGGCGTCACATAGACCGATCCTGGTACCCACGCCCCAACCTACGGGCGGCCAGAACGGCATTGGTGTCCGCGAAAGGGCATTCTGGCCCGAAATGAGTCGCTGCCCGCACCCTCACCGACGCGGCATGGCGCTCCGGGGTGCATTGCTGTCATTTGAGTCCCTGCCAGGATTGAAATGATACGAAGCGGCCACTCAGGCCTGGAGACTCAGACCGACTCCCATCCAACAGTCACTCACTCCTTCAGAAGGGATTTGCAAGATGACCGACTATTCCGGCTTCCGCGACTCGGTGCGCCGCAATACCCGCAAGGCACTCCTCGCGATGGTTGTCACCATCGCCGCCTTCGTTCTGCCGACCGCCGTCGCTACTCCGGCCCAAGCAGTCACGATCGCCCAACTCAACACCTGGGTGAACGGCCAAGATGGCCTATGCACATACGGCACCCAATGCGTCTCTTTGATCAACGGGTACGCCGGCTTTGCGGGCGTCTCGAGCATCTCCGGCAATGCTGTCAATTTCTATGCCAATGCCAATGGCACTTGGATCAAGTACGCTCTCGGCGCTCACACGCCGGTAAAGGGCGACGTGGTGGTGTACAACGCCAATCATTCAGGCAACGCCTATGGCCATGTCGCCTTGATTCTTGAAAATGTGTCTGCGACTCAGTTCCGGGTATTCCACCAGAACTACAACGGAACATGCGCACACAAGGAGATCATCAGCCGCACAGGGATATCTGGGTACATTCGCCCGACCACGCTCACCTGAGCTGAGTGCGATCCTATTTGAGAGGCTGCGTACTATGCGCGCGCACAAGTGTTGGAGCGTCGTTCTAGCGTGGGTCATCGCTGCTTCGGGAATCGGCGCCGCGGGGACCTCGGCTGTTGCGTTCGAGTCGGCGCCGGCTGAGACAGCGGCGATAGCCTCGGTGTCTCAACCGATTGCTCCCGTGATGCAGGCGCGCATGGTCAAGGGCACAAGATCTACAGGCCGCTATGTCCCTAAGGCCTTCGCGTACAACACCAAGGTCCCAACGCTGCAAGGCGCAAGCGTGAAATCGAAAAGCGCTCTTGACCGCACGATCGATTCCTTGATTGGCGCTGAGCTAGCGTTCTACGCGAAGGCAGCGTTGGCTCAAGACGCGTTCAATACCAGCCTGAAGAGCCCCGAGGCGGCTATCACGTCTATCGATATGTGGTTTGAGTGGTGCCACACTAACCTCAAGGATCTGACTGGAACGTTCTCCCCGTCTGTTTATCGGGGTCGCTACGCATCGCATCGGTCCTCCTGACGTTCTCCGGATTGAATGCGCCTTGCGCTGGCCTCGAAGGATCTCAAAGCGGGTGAACGACCGGGCAACCTGGCCACGCTCTGGCCGCAAAAGAGCTGCTACATCGATCCCTACGTCAAGAGCGGGTTGGTTGCGTGGCTGGTGCAAGACAAGGGGATAACGCTGACTTTCCCGGCCGCCGATGGCCCTCGCTACACCACCATTCGGTGGGCTCGGATTCCCCAACTACTGTAATTGGTGCCAATAGGTATCGAGGCTGGGTGCCCAGGAGGATCTCTTGGGCGCCCGGCCGCGATCCACCAGAAGGAGGACTAATGCTCATGCAGGGTTTTGGAACTATGAGACTCGGATGCACGCGATCGCTGGGATCGGGTGTTCTGCTAGCTTGTGTTGCGCTACTTACGGCATGCGGGAACGTGGAGCCAGGGGTGGCGACGCTGGATGTAACGGCGGCAAGCTCGTCAATATCGCTGGATCAGTATGGGCGCGCACAGGAATTGGAGAGGTGTCTCGTTGATGCCGGGTTGCCAGCAGAGTTGGCGCCCGTGGAGAACGGCGAGGCCGAAGTTACTTGGGTGGACGGGCATGAGGTGTTGGCGCGAGACTCTGAGCAATGGACGACTGTCTTGGAAGGGCCAGCAGGGGAGGTAGATCCGGTCACGCATGAAGCCTTCATGGGCGTGAATGCGGATCCGGTGACGGGTCTTTTGGCACCGGCCTTGTGGATCGATGGAGTTGACCACACTGCCACTTGGGCAGGGTGTTTGGAGTCGTCGCAGTATTCAAATCCGTCGGCAGCTTACGAACCGGATCCGGGCGAGTTGTTGTTGGGTTCGCAGCGTCAGGCCGAAGCCGCGAACGAATGGATGGCATGCGCGCGAGAGCACGGGCTCGAAGGCCTGGAGGACGTTGCGGCAGACAGTAGCGGCATGGCACCGGGACCTCATGCGGAGATTCCACTTCAGACGGAGCCCGGTCTGCTAACGTCCGTCGTTGAGGCGTGCCCAACGTTCAACGAGGACTATTTCAGACGGGTGCTGGACGGTGACCCGACTTTGGAAGATGATGTCAGTGCGGGCCGCATCAGCCCGAATCCACTGGTGCTCGTGGAGCAGCCGGCTGATCTACAAGATGAAGGCCACGACTACGGTTCGACTGAAGAGGACAGGCGTTTCGAGGAACTCAATGCGATCCTGTACGAGGACGAGGCAGAGTTCGGAGAAAGGTACGGAGCAGAACAGGCACAACAGAACATAGGGGGCCAAGGGCATGGCGGTGAAGTAGAATAGGATCGGGGCTTGTGATCGAGTCGGCTTCTAGCGAGGTCGGGGATTGGACGGGGAATGGCCTGTTGCTGTGGATTCGTCCCGTTGTTGAATAGGTAAGACGATAGGCGGGTAGAGGATTGCCAGAGACGGTTGTGTGCGACGGACGGACACGCGATCTCCCCCGCATTGATCTTGCAGTCGGCGAGGAGGGGGAGCCGGGTGGGAGGTGCGGGTGTGGATCCTGCTAGACATTCCCGGATTGATCGCGCGAAGGCAATATCTTCGAGACGTCTAGGCGCCGCCAAAGTCGTGGCAAGGGCGGCCGAGGCTTGGTCCGGTGGCTCGCACCAGGCTCGGCATCTCTAATAGCGCAGCAGCTGACATATGAGCGACTGGGGAGTCAATCCATATCGGTTAGGTACCCTGAGGAGCTTGACCGGCCAGGGACTTGAGGCGATGGTCGCCGACGTGGCTAGTCTGCACCTTAGCTTGGCCCAGAGGATGAGCGTATTGTGAAGGGCTCAGAATCGCGATGTTCACCCGCTGGACCTTGCCACACTCATCCCGAACTGGCATCGCGGCGCCGAGAGCGGCGCCAAATGCAATGCCACAACAGAATGAACGCGACT
>JAISCH010000090.1 GCA_031265725.1 Propionibacteriaceae bacterium | reverse complement strand
TCACTGTTGGTTTCGATGGTTCGGAATTCGCCGCTGCCGCCCTGCGGAAAGGGTTGTGGCTAGCCCAACAGCTCGATTTGCCACTGCGAGTGATCCGCGCTTGGACGATCAGCAACGCGCCTCGTCCGAGCAATTGGGAGCCGGGTTTCATCCCGCCACTGGAGGATTTCGCCAAGGCGGTGGCGGAACTTGCCCACAATCAGCTCGCCCCGATCTTGGCCGAGTACCCACAGGTCGACGCGTCCATCGAGGTGCCGCATGGGGCAGCCGGACGAGAATTGATCCGGGCGAGCGCGGCGTCGTCAATGATTGTGGTGGGCACTCGCGGGCTGGGCGGGTTCGCCGGATTGCTCATCGGCTCAGTCAGCGACCAAGTAGTCGAGCATGCCGACTGCGACGTGTTGGTGGTCCGCAGCAGCCAAGACGATCCGGCACCGCCGCGTACCTTGAAGTTGGACTCGGTCATCGCCGGGCCACCAGAAGATTGAAACCATGATGGATGAGGCTGGTTTTTACTTTCCCGGGGTCTTGGCGGCTTGGGTCTTGATGGCTTGGGTCACGGCGGCTTGGGTCTTGGCAACCGGGGTCACGATGACTGGGGTTTCGGCAACTGGAGTCTCCGCAAAGTATCCGATCGCGGGGAGGAACGTTTTGAGGTAATCAAGATCATGACAGCACTCGATCATTTGGTGCTAGTCGCGCCTGACATTGATGATTACGTGCGGCGCTTCACTGCCGAGACTGGCGTGGCAGTAGCTTTTGGCGGGTCGCATCCGGGACGCGGCACCAAGAACTACTTGGTCGGGTTGGAGTTTGCGCCCAGTTCCAGTATTGACTGTTCAGTTGACGACGGGATCGGAGCCTATCTAGAGTTCCTTGGCTTGGACGAGAACCAGCCCGATGTCCCAGCCGAGCAGACCATGTTCGGGGTGGGTACGCTCGGTCGTTCCTTCGTCCCGCAGTTGTTGACTTGGGCCGTCCATGGCACTGACATCGATGAGTTGGCCAGTCGGGGCCGTAAGGCCGGATTTGCCTTCGCTTCCCCGGTGGACGCAGCCAGGACCACTCCAGCCGGAGAGTTGCTGCGTTGGCGTTTCGCGGTAAATCCAGATTTCCCCTTCGCCGGTCTGCAACCATTCCTCATCGACTGGGGCGACACTCCGCATCCCTCCCAGACGCCGGGCCTGCCCAAGCTGAAATTGCGTGGGCTGTCGCTTGTCCATCCCGATCCCGGCCTGAGCGATGTGCTCGCCTTTCTCGGTCTTGATATCCCCTGCCAGGTCGGACCGCGTTCATTCTCGGCCACCTTCGGCGGGCTGAGCAGCCAGGCCGAGTTCGTCTTGCCGACTTCGTGCTGACGTTGGGTGTAGCTGATTAATGGATGTAGCTGATTAAATAGTCGCCCACTTCGGCTGTTGGGACTCCAACCGGCTATGACGACACGGCGTTGGCTTCGGAGTGCTCGGCCAGCAGTGCCCGGATTTCCTCTGGGTCACCGGCGTGGATCGTCATGTCTCGCCGCTTGGGAACTTCGCTGAAGCCGCTCCTTTTAGCTAAACTTATCCAAAAGGGGGTTTTGTGGCACTCGATCAGCTATTGCTGCTCGGTTCTGCAGTTTTGCTAGCTGCCATCCTCTCCGCTCGTTTGGGCACTAAATTAGGTCTCCCTTCACTGCTGCTGTTCCTCGGGCTCGGCTTCCTCTTCGGCCAGTTCGGCCTCCAATTCTCCGACGCTCAACTCGCTCACGATCTGGGCTTCATGGCCCTGGTGTTCATCTTGGCCGAAGGCGGTCTGACGACCCGGTGGGACGAGATGAAAGAGGCCATCAAAACCGCAGTGCTGCTGGCCAGCATCGGAGTGCTGATTTCGATAGCGATCATGGCCGTCTTCGCTTATTACGTGCTCGGCCTCGATCTGGTCACCTCGATCCTGTTAGGAGCCATCACCGCGCCCACCGACTCGGCGGCAGTGTTCTCCGTGCTGCGCCGAGTGCCGTTGCCGTCCCGGATCAAAGCCACTTTGGAGGCTGAGTCCGGTTTCAACGACGCCCCGGTGGTGCTGCTGGTCGGCGAGGCGACCCTCTGGGCGACCAGCCCGGAGCCAATGGATCCGGCCATGCTCGCCATCAAGGTTCCTGCCGAGTTGATCGGCGGCGTCCTACTCGGCTTGGTGGTCGGGCGTATCGGCATGATGGTTATGCGCAAGATCGCGCTCCCCGCCGCTGGCCTCTACCCGCTGGCCGCATTCGGTTGGGCCGTACTCGCCTACGGGGCCGGGGTCGCGTTGCACATCTCTGGATTCGCCGCCGTCTACATGGCGTCGGTGGTGCTCAGCAACGGACGTCTGATGAAAAGACTCTCCCTCCCGCGCAAGGGAAGAGCCATGCAGAAGTTGCGGGACAAGGCCCGCGAATCTGAGACCATGCAGAAAATCCGCGATTTTTGGAACGACGACTCGCCGCTGCCGCACCGCAACGCGATCAGATCGTTCGCTGAAGGCATCGGCTGGATCGCTCAGATCGGCCTATTCATCATGCTCGGCGTGCTCTCCTCCGACGCCGTTCACATGTCCTGGAGCGGAGCCTTGACTGGAATAGGCGTGGGCGCATTCCTGACTTTCGTGGCGCGGCCATTGTCGGTGTTTCTCTGCATGGTTTGGTTCAAAGTGCCTTGGCGGGAGCAGGCATTCGTCACTTGGGCCGGGCTGCGCGGAGCCGTGCCGATCATCATGGCCACAGTGCCGCTGGCCGCCCGCGCCCCACACGCCACCGAGATCTTCGGCATGGTGTTCTGCTTCGTGATCTTCTTCACCCTGCTCCAAGCCCCCAGCCTGCCCATCGCAGCCCGGCTATTGAAAGTCACCAGCGACGAGGCCACCGACGTCGAATTCGAATTCGGCCCCCTCGACAACATCAGCGCCGACCTCTTGCAGGTCTCCGTCGCCAAAGGCTCTAAACTACACGGCGTAACCATCCGCGAAGTACGCCTGCCCGCCAATTCAGTCATCTCCCTAATCGTCCGCAACGACATCACCTTCACCCCCACCGAGGACACAAAAATCCAAACCGCCGACGAACTCCTAGTAATCACCCGCGCCGAAGACCGCAAACGAGTAGAGAACCGCTTCAAAGCCATCAGCGAATACGGCCGCCTAGCCAATTGGCGCGAAGAAGACTGACCTCATCACTTTAACCGCCCAACGGTGAGATTTGACCAACAACTAACTTGTCGCTTCAAATCTGGCTATTACCGCTATTGATAAACAAATTGTCTATCTAGATTCAGAAATCT
>JAISCH010000021.1 GCA_031265725.1 Propionibacteriaceae bacterium | reverse complement strand
AACGACCCGAGGCCAACTGGCTTCGGGTCGTCTTTCCCCCCAGGAATCGGGCTTGGGATGGGGGCTGAACTGGGGATGGATCAGTTCAGCAGGGCGATTACTTCGATCTCTACTAAGGCCGCTTTGGGGAGTCCGGCAACGGCTACCGTTGACCGGGCGGGAAGGGGTTCGGTGTCGAAGTGTTCGGCGTAAACCGCGTTCACTGACTCGAAGTCGGCCATGTCGGTCAAGTAGACGGTGGTTTTCAACACGTCTTTGAGACCGAGGCCGACTTCGGCGAGGATTGCGGCGATATTCTTCAGCGACTGGGCCGCTTGATCCGCAGCACTTAGACCGGCGAACTCCCCAGTTCTCGGGTCTATCGGTAGCTGTCCGGAGACGAAAACCAAAGATCCGGCCTGCACTGCCTGCGAGTATGGACCGATGGCTGCCGGAGCGCCAGCGGTTTTAATTGCTGTTTTTCTCATCTTTATTTAGTCCTCTTCTTCTCCGGATGCAATCGACGTTTGACCTCGTAGGCGATCAGCAGGACCAACAGCCAGATCGGGCCGAGGATGACGGCGACCCGGTAGCCCGGAGACAGGCACATCAACACCACCACGATCGCCAGGAAGGCCAGCACTAGGTACGAGGTCACTCTCCCACCGGGCAGTTTGAACGCCAGCCCCGCCGCGCCCTGCGCACCCAGCCGCTTCCGGAATTTTATCTGAGTGACAATGATCATGGACCAGTTGATGATGCCGGCGATGAGTGCCACCGACATCAGGTAGCCGAAGGCGAAATCTGGCCAGATGAACACCACGAACACGGCGAAGACGGTGATGAAAGCCGACGCCAGCACGCCCACCCAAGGCGTGCCCTGTTTCGACAACTTCTTCAAGAAGCTCGGAGCGTTGCCTTGATGCGCCAACGAGTAGAGCATCCGTCCATTGGAGTACAGCCCCGAGTTGTAGACCGACATGGCGGCGGTCAACACCACGAAGTTGAGGATGTGCGCGGCGAAAGTGATGCCAACATTGTCGAAGATCTGCACGAACGGACTCATCTTGCCGTCAATCGTCGTCCAGGGGATGACCGCCATGATCACCGCCAACGCGCCGATATAGAAAATGAGGATCCGGTAGACGACCTGGTTTATCGCCTTCGGGATGGTGCGTTTCGGATTGTCGGCTTCGCCTGCGGTGATGCCGATGAGTTCGACGCCGCCGAAGGAGAACATGACCACCACCAGGGCCATCCCCATCCCGATCCAAGCCCCGTCGCTCAGCGACAGCAGCCCGTTGGGGAAGAATCCGCCAGTGTTCGGGTCGAAGAGATGGCCGAAGCTGGGCGCGGGCAGGGCGGGATTGGCGTTCAACTGGAAGACGATCACCGCCACCCCCAGCACAATCATTCCGATGACCGCGACCACTTTGATAATGGCGAACCAGAATTCGAATTCTCCGAAAGCCTTGACCCCGATCAGATTGACTGCGGTGATCGCCACCAGGAAGAACGCGGCGGAAAGCCAGGCCGGAATGTCCGGGAACCAGTAATTCACATAGCCACCGACGATGGACAGCTCCGCCATCGCCACCGCGATGTAGTTGAACCAGTAATTCCAACCGGAGACGAATCCGGCCCGGGAACTCCAATTCTTGTAGGCGTAATGGCTGAAGGCACCCGACACCGGGTCGTCCACGCTCATCTCGCCCAACGCCCGCATCACCATGAAAATGACCGCGCCGCCGATCAGATAGGCCAGCAGGATCGATGGTCCGGCGAGTTGGATGGATTCCGCCGATCCGTAGAACAGCCCGGTGCCGATAGCGCCACCGAGGGCGATCATCTGAATGTGACGATTTTTCAACGCCCGGCGCAGGCCTGGCTCCGACGCTTGCTCAGGCAGCGCCGTATTAGCTGTTTGAGACATGTTCGTTCCTTATTTCTTCTTTGAAATGAATGGTTGAAGGCTAGTCACAATTTCACTGGGCGCAATTTCCCAGTGAAGTGACGCAGCACCTCGGCTTGCCAGGTGATCTCATAGCCGGGAACCTCGCGGGAGCGTTCCTTGATCGTCTTGAGCGCATCGGCAATCACGTCGAGATGGGCTTGGGTATAGACCCGACGCGGGATCGCCAGCCGGGTGAATTCGGCGGGCGCCTGCTGCTGCTCGCCAGTGACCGGATCGGGGTCCATCAGATAGGAGCCGATGTCGCAAGCCCGGATTCCAGCTTCCAGGTATAGCTCGATGGCCAGCGCGTGCCCAGGGTAGTAATTCCAGGGGATATGCGGCAGCATCTTGCCGGCGTCCACGAATACGCCGTGCCCGCCCACCGGGTTCTGGAAGGGGATTCCGTATTCCTCCAGCTTGGCGGCCAGGTATTGACTCTGCCCGATGCGATAGCGCAGGTAGTCCTCGTCCAACCCCTCCTCAAGGCCGATGGCCATCGCCTCCAGGTCGCGCCCGGCCAGGCCGCCGTAGGTGAGGTATCCCTCAAAGGAGATGACGTTGCTCTTGATCCGCTCCACCAGGGCGGGATTGTCGCGCACGCCGAGCAGTCCACCCATGTTGACGATGGCGTCTTTCTTCGCGCTCATGGTGAAGGCGTCGGCCAGGGCAAAAGCCTCCAGAGTGATCTGCTTTATCGACTTATCGTTAAATTCTGGCTCGCGCTGCTTGACGAACATCGCATTCTCCGCGAAACGGGCGGCGTCGATGATGAGCAGGATGCCGTATTTCTTCGCCACTGCGGAGACTTCGCGCAGATTGGCCACCGAGACCGGCTGGCCGCCCACCGTGTTGTTGGTGATAGTCATGACGATGCCAGCGATGGAGTCCACGCCGTGCTCTTCAATGAACGCCACCAGCTTTTCCACGTCCATATTTCCTTTGAAATCGGCGTAGGTGGTGGTGTCCAGGCCCTCGGCGCAAACCAGGTCCACCGGACGTCCGCCAGCCAGGCCGACGTGCCCGCGAGTGGTGTCGAAGAAGGTGTTCGAGATCACGTACTGGCCCGCTTTGATGATGATCGGCAGCAGCACTTTCTCAGCGGCCCGGCCCTGGTGTACCGGCTGGATGTAGTCGTAGCCGAAAAGCTCTTTCCCGACTTCCATCAGCCGGTAGTAGCTCCGCCCCCCGGAGTAGGCCTCGTCGCCGCGCATCAGCCCGGCCCATTGGGTGTCGGTCATCGCCCCCGTGCCAGAATCCGTCTGCAGGTCGATGTAAACCGCTTCGGCGGGAAGCGCGAACCCGTTGTAATCGGCGGCTTTGATATAAGCCTCGCGCTGCTCACGAGTGGTCATCTTCAGCGGCTCGACCATCTTGATCTTGAAAGGCTCTGGAATGTATCGCATAGTAGATCTCCTTTGACTCAAGTTGCTGCGGGTTTTCTGCGTTAAGTGGGCTCTCACCACAGGCCACCTCGATACAATTTGAAGGTTAACACATTTTGTTGAGGACTTTCAACACGGTTTGGCACATCTTGAATTTTTGTTGAAACTGCTGCAAGATTGTCCCGACGAAGGAGTCTGCATTGGGAATCGAATCCAACGAGACCACCACCATCCTCAACACTCTGCGGCAGTTGGTGGTGCCACTGGTTGACGTGATACCAGGCGATTGCGAAGTGGTGTTGCACGATCTGAGTCTGTTGCCCAATTCGGTAGTGGCGATAGCTGGTGACATCACCGGGCGCACGGTGGGCTCCCCGTCCACTGACAGGTTGCTGCGCGCCCACGTCCGGGGTGAGTACCGGACCGAGACTGGTTACTACAGCATGTTGCCCGACGGACGGGAGTTGTGCTGCTCCACCATGATTTTCCGGGATTCCGCTGACCTCCCGGTGGCGGCGCTCTGCGTGAACGCCGATATGCGGAATTGGCGACTGCTGGCTGATCTCGCTCATTCGATGATGCCGGTCAAGCCGGAAGCTGGTACGGAGACGGGCGACAACAGCGGTGAAGAATTCTTACGTGACGTAGACGAGCTGGCTGCCCGGCTATTGGGGCAGGCCATCGCCAACGCCGAGATTCCGGTGCGGTTGATGCGCAAATCCCACAAGATAGCCGTGGTGCAAGACCTGCGGGACCGGGGCTTCTTCATGATGAAGGAGAGTGTGGAACGCGCCGCGAACGCCCTGGGAGTCACCCGTTTCACCATCTACAACTATCTGAACGAATTGGATGCGGCCGGATAGCGGTCGCGCCAGTTTTTGACACGACCGCCAAGAGGTTGCGCCAGTTTTTGGCGCAACCTTCTTAGGCTGGTCAGACGTATTTGACCCCGAGTTTGGGAATCAGCTTCTTGTAGACGCAGTTTTTCACTTCAGTCTTCGAGAGGACTTTTATTTCGCAGATTACCCCGTCGTGATCGTCTTTCACGACTAGATCGTGCAACGGGAAGTCGCCGGTGTTGGTCACCGTGTAGGTCATCCAAACATTTGACTCCTTGGCCAGATTCGTCCCGTCTTTCAGCCATGTCCCTTCGATAATCTCGTCGTAAGTGTTGGCTCCGTTGGGCACATCAGCCCAGGCTTGCAGATCTATCTCCACATTTGGCTCACACTGTTTGGCGGGAGCGGTGTATTTCACAGCGCGGGAATACTGGGATGATTCCGTTTGGCCGGTGTCAGGTTGGCTGCCTTGAGTTTGCAAACGGATGTAGCCGGATTTATCTGGCACTATCGGCAAGGTCACCGTACCAGCCTCAGTCCTCACCACACTGCCCAGATATTCCTCAGCGGTTCTTTCTTTGGTGTAATAGAAGTCCAGGGTGACGGGGGGATCTGGCTTGTGAGAAGAAGGAATCGCCACGGTCACTTTCAACTCGCAGTCAACGATACTGGCGTCGGTGGGATACCAGGTCAAGATATCCCGGTTGGTATGCGATCCAGCGTTGGAGAACATAGCTAGTCCGGATAGATCCGCAGTTTCTTCCTCTTCGGTCTTAGCTCTCGACGCATTGGAAGTGCCAAATCTGTTGCGCTGGACGGTAACTGTGCCTGCCTCGTACATATAAATGATTCTTTCACCGTAGCCATCGATAAAATTGTCCTCAATGAACAGATTTGAGGCTCTCGGAGTAGAGGGTGCATTAGAGTTCCACTGAATTGCTCCACCTTGAGAGCCGCTGATTGTCTTATTGGTGTTGTCAAAGGTGTTATAGCTGATATGGCTTTCTCCTGCAAGGGGTATATCGGTTGGCAGTTCGATAGCTCCATCACCGTCACTTGTGCCAGTGACGATATTGTTGAAAGTATTTCTGAGAATATTCCAGTATCCCGATCCTGATCCAGCATACTTGGTATAGATAGCCCATTTATCTTTCGGGAAATAATTGAAGTGGCAATTTTCAATGGCTAAGCCATTCACTATGGCTTTATTAATCTCAAAGCCGTTGGAACTGCAACCGCCCCCACCAGAAGTACCGCATGTGCTATTTGTGGATGTATTGTCAAAAGTGACATTAGAGATGGTCAGATGTTCCACGGGTATTTTGCTTTTATCATAAACTTCAACCATTATGGCAGCACCATCGTGCATGCGGCCAATGGTGAGATTCTTGATGGTGATGTGATCCGCGCCATTGATTAACACGATTCCGCGGTCAGCATGGTAATTCGCCGACTGGATATTTTTGCTATGGTCTGCCTGTGGATTATCTTTATCAACAGGATATGGATCGCCATCCACAACTGAGTAATCAGAATTGGGACCGAAGACGATGCTGGACCCGGTGGAGAAAATACCGCTGAAGTTATACAACTCCACTTTGGACGCATTCACATAGAAGCCGGCGGCAGTGTAACTTGATCCCAGGGACTCGTTTGGGGGTACCAAGTGCAAGCGGTTGTCCAAATCAATGGCCATAGTCCGGGTGATGTTGTAATAAGCGCCCTTATCCGTATCCGTGGCGGCTGAAGTTTTCATCCAGTCGGTGTTCGATTTAGGTGCCACGATGGTGCCACTGAAGCCCGGCTCCACCTTGATGGTCACCTCCACGGAGGGATCAGTTTGCGCGTTGGCCTCTTCGATGGCGGCCCGTAACGTGCAGATGCCCGCAGCGGTTGCACAGGTGTTATCTCCATGGCTCGCATCAGCCCCGCCGGTCGCTGCGGAGTTGACATAGAGAGTCAGTTGGTTGCCAGTGACGGCCGCCTCCATCGCTCTAATTTTCACCGACCCATCAGTCAGTCCGGGCAGCTCAGCAGCGGTTCCGGCATCGAGGCCCGTCACTTCCTGGTCCGCTGCTTCTGCGGAGTCGTCAGCCAACTCCGTCTGGTCTGCAATGGCTATGGTTTCGGGGTCCTCTGTTTTCGCGGAGTTGTCAGCTATGGTGAGCTGATCGTCGGCCCTCGCAGTCAGGGAGGTGACTGGAGCGACGAGCATTGTCAGCGCGAAAGCGCAAACCAACGGAA
>JAISCH010000008.1 GCA_031265725.1 Propionibacteriaceae bacterium | reverse complement strand
ATCGTTGCTAACCACCACCACGGGGCGGGTCTTGTCGGCCTCCGATCCCCGGACGGGGTTGAGGTCGGCGTACCAGATTTCACCCCGTCTCATTCGCGCAGCCCATCCGCGATCACGCCCCGCCACTCGGCGTCGTCCCCGGAGGCTTCCCACTCGCCCCAAGCCGCCTCGTAGTCACGGGCCATGCGTCGCTCACGCAACGAGATGACCGCCTCATGAACAGCCGCCGACCGCGACGGAAGCGACTCTTCATTGGCGTAAGCATCCAAGAACGCCCAATCTGGCTCCGGCAGACTCACACTCCCCTTCATACTCACCATCCTACCCACATTCGTACCCGAAGTGTCTTCGAGTTGTGGCTCAGCGCGTCAGGGATCACTTGTGGCCAATCAGTTAGGCCAAGGAGCGTGAGTTGGTGTGGGTGGGATAGAGTATGACGGTCAATCCCCGGTTGGTCTTCCGGTAGGGCCCGCCTGACTTTGAATCAGGATTAGCGTAGTAGGTTCGACTCCTACCCGGGGAGCCGCGATTGCAGAGGAGTATCCAAGGGGGCTTCGGCTTCCGATGAGAACGGGGTCGCACCGATTAGTCGGTGTGAGCGCCTGCGGAGAGGGATGTGCATGACTGAGGCCGATGTCGCGGCGGTGATAATCATGGCTGCCGGAGCGGGGACGCGGATGAAATCTGTCCGGCCCAAGGTGCTGCATGAGGTCGCCGGACGTTCGATGATCGCCCATGCCATCAAAGCCGCGAACGCGTTGGCCCCGGATCGGCTGGCCGTCGTGATCGGCCATGAGCGGGAACAAGTGCAGCAGCATCTCGCTGAGTTCGCCCCGCATGTGCTGATCGCGGTCCAGGAGCAGCCGCTCGGCACCGGAGACGCGGTCCGGGCCGGGTTGTCGGTGTTGCCGGATATCAGCGGGGAGATAGTGGTGACCAGCGGCGATGTGCCACTGTTGAAGGGCGAGACGTTGCGCCGCCTGGTGGCGAGCCATCGTCAGACCGGCAGCGCTGTCACAGTGTTGACCGCAGTCGTTCCGGATGCGACCGGATATGGCCGGATTATCCGTGCGGGCGATCAGGTCGCCGCGATCATCGAGCACCGGGACGCCGACCAGGCCCAACTGGAAATCAACGAGATCAATTCGGGCATCTATGTGTTCGACGCCGACCTGCTCCGGGCCGGGGTGGACGCGCTGACCACAGCGAACGCCCAAGGCGAGCTGTACCTGCCCGGTGTGGTCGCTTTCGCCCGGCAGCGCGGGCTGGGCGTCAATGGGTATGTGTTGACCGACTACCTACAGGCCGAGGGTGTCAACGACCGGATCGAATTGGCTGCCCGCAACGCCGAATTGAATCGGCGCATCTTGCGGCACTGGATGGCCGAGGGCGTGACCGTCGTCGATCCGAAGACGACCTGGATTCATGCCGATGTGGACCTCGCCGCTGATGTGACGCTGAAGCCCGGCACCAGCCTGGAAGGGGCGACTTCAGTGGCCTCCGGCGCTGTTATCGGCCCGGACACCACTTTGATCGATGTTGAGGTCGCTGAGAATGCCGAAGTCGTCCGGACTCATGCTGTGCTCTCGGTGATCGGCGCGGGGGCCAGCGTCGGGCCGTTCGCCTATCTGCGTCCCGGCACCCAAGTGGGCGAGCGGGCCAAGATCGGTGCGTTCGTCGAGGCCAAGAATGCCCAGCTCGGCGCTGGGGCGAAAGTCCCGCATCTGACTTACTGCGGCGACGCGATCATCGGGGAAGGCTCCAATATCGGCGCTGGGACGATCTTCGCCAACTATGACGGGGTGACGAAATCAGTCACCCGGGTGGGGGCGCATTCCTTCGTCGGCAGCGATTCGGTATTGGTCGCCCCGCTCACCATCGCCGACGGTGCGTATGTGGCCGCCGGATCGGTCGTCACCAGGGATGTCGGCGCGGGCGAATTGGCGGTGGCCCGTGGACAGCAGCGCAACGTGGCGGGCTGGGTGGACCGGCGACGTTCCGGAACCGCCGCCCAAGAGGCAGCAAAAGAAGCGGCGCGAACGCGCGATAATACCGACGGCGAAAACCAATAGGAGGGTGCTGATGAGCGGTAAAACCAGACCACTTGAACGACACTTGATGCTTTGTTCCGGACGAGCGTTCCCAGAACTGGCTCAAGAGATCGCTGACATTCTTGACGTGAGTTTGGTCCCGACTCGTTCGCTGACTTATGCGAATTCCGAAATCTACGTGCGCTTCGAGGAATCGGTGCGCGGTGCGGACGCATTCGTCATCCAGAGCCACTGTGCCCCGGTCAACGAGTGGCTGATGGAACAGTTGATCATGGTGGACGCTCTGCGCCGGGCCTCGGCGGGCCGGATCAATGTCATCTCGCCCTTCTATCCCTACGGTCGCCAGGACAAGAAGCACGCTGGCCGCGAGCCGATCTCGGCCCGGCTGGTGGCCGATCTTTACAAGGCAGCCGGAGCCGACCGGTTGATGTCCATCGACCTGCACGCCGACCAGATTCAGGGCTTCTTCGACGGCCCGGTCGATCACCTGAACGCCATCCCGGTCCTGTTCGACTATGTGAAAGAGCGCTACGATCTGCGGAATCTGACCGTCGTCTCTCCCGATGCCGGACGAGTGAAGCTGGCCGACAAGTGGTCGGACAAACTCGGCACGCCGCTAGCCATCATCCACAAACGCCGCGACCCGAACAAGGCCAACGAGGTCGCCGTCGGTGAGGTGGTCGGTGATGTGCGCGGCCGGGTCTGCCTGCTGGTGGACGACATGATCGACACCGCTGGGACGATCTGCAAAGCGGCCCAGGCGTTGAAGGACAGCGGGGCGGCGAAAGTGATCGCCGCTGCCACCCATCCGGTGCTGTCCGGCAAGGCGATTGAACGATTGAACGAGTCGGCCTTCGAGGAAGTCATCGTCACCAATACGCTGCCCATCTCCGAGGAGGCATCGATCCCGAAACTGACCGTGCTCTCCATCGCCCCGGTGATCGCATCGGCCATCAAAGCCGTGTACGAGGACGGCTCGGTCGCCGCCCTTTTCAAGCAGTACGGCGGCAGCTAGGGATGGTCCCGCCGCGCGAGGGTTCGTCTTGCGCAGCCGTCCGGATTTAGCTGTTAGCGCTGCGATGGAGTAATCTTCTGGGCGTTGCCTGGGCGAGGGGCTACGGCCCGTGATCGACAGGGTGTCGCTGTGTGGCGTATTCCTCGACTCGGTGAGCTTTTCGCTGGGCAATGGGATTCCGGGCCTAGGGTCCGGGAATCGCGCAAATGCTTGGAATATCTGGTTGAGGAGAGAAATGGCTGACATCACGCAGATCGCTGCGGTATCGCGTACCGAATTTGGAAAGGGCGCGGCTAGACGCACCCGGAGAGCCGGCTTGGTGCCGGCAGTGCTCTACGGGCACGGCTCAGACCCGATCCACGTCTCCCTTCCCGGACACCAGACGTTGCTTGCCTTGCGGGTCGCTAACGCGCTGCTGTCGATCACCATCGACGGCGGCGAGGAGAAGCTGGCCTTGCCCAAGCAGGTGCAGCGCCATCCGATCAAGGACAATATTGAGCACGTCGATCTGGTCATCGTGCGGCGGGGTGAGAAGGTGACTGTAGAGGTGCCGCTGATCGTTGTCGGCCACAGCGGTGATGAAACCATCGTGATCCTCGACCAGCAGACCGTGGCCCTGCAAGTGGAGGCCACCAATATTCCCGCCGATATTGAGGTCAATGTGGCTGGCCTGGAGGCCGGTGCCACTGTCACCGCAGCCGAGTTGAAGCTGCCCGAGGGCGCTGTCTACTCCGGCGAGCCAGAAGAGCTCATCCTCAGCATCGCCGTGCCACGCGCTCAGGCTGAAGCCACCGATGCGGAAGGTGAAGAGGGCGCTGAGGGCGAGGAAGCCGCTGCTGAGGAGGGCTAACCTCGGCAGTCCGGTAGTTCAGTCATGACTACGACCTGGCTTGTTGTCGGACTCGGAAATCCCGGGCCGGATTATGCGACCCATCGGCACAACATCGGCTACCTGGTAGTCGATGAATTGGCGAGACGGGCCGGGGCGAGTTTTTCCAAGATGCGGTTGATGCCGCTGGAAACCGTGCAAACCCGCATCAGTGCGTCCGGCATCGGCGGGATTGGCGCGGACGCCGACAAAGTGATCCTGTTGAAGTCGCGGACGTTCATGAACGAGTCCGGGCGGGCAGTCGGCAAAGCGGCTAAGTATTTCAACCTCACCCCAGAGCAAGTCGTGGTCATCCACGACGAATTGGACATAAACTTCGCCACTCTGCGGCTCAAACTCGGTGGCGGCGACAACGGCCACAATGGCCTGAAGTCGATCCGGTCGGCTTTGGGTTCCGGAGATTTCTATCGAGTACGTTTCGGGATCGGACGCCCGCCCGGCCGCCAGGAGCCTTACAATTTCGTCCTCTCCGGCTTCAACGCCACCGAGCGGAAGACTTTGGATACGGACGTGGCCCGCGCCGCCGACGCCGTGGAGGCATTGTTGACCCAGGGTTTGGAACGGGCGCAGAACCAGTTCAACTCCTAAGTCGCAGGTAGAGCTAGGGCGTATTTAGATCGCCTGTGGCGCGCGAGTTGTCTGGCCAACGGATCAGTTTCAGCACCGGGTCGGGTAAAGGACGGTCTAGCTAGCGGGCATAGACTTGTCCGGTGCGTATGTCGGGGTTGGTGGAGGTCTTCGCGGGTGAGCCGTCGGTGGCGGAATGCCTGCGATCCGAGTCGTCGACGCTGGATATCACTTTGCCAGAGGCTGCTCGTCCGCTGTTGATCGCCGCGTTGGCGGCTGAGCGAGAGGCTCCGATCCTAGTGGTGGCTTCCACTTATCGGGAGGCGGAGAGCATCGCGGCGGCGGCGGCTTCGTTGTTGTCGGCGGATGAGGTCGCCTACTACCCGGCTTGGGAGACGTTGCCGCATGAGCGGCTCAGCCCGCGTTCGGACACGGTGGGACGGCGCTTGACGGTGTTGCGCCGGTTGGCTGGCAACGACTCGGCACCGGCTCCGCGCGTGGTGGTCGCCCCGGTGCGCGCCCTGCTGCAACCACAGACCAAGGGCTTGGGTGACTTGCTGCCGGTGCGGCTGCGCAAAGGTGCCGACTACGACCTGACCCAACTCACCCGGGACCTCGCCCAAGCCGCGTACAACCGGGTCGATCTGGTGGAGCGGCGCGGTGAGTTCAGCGTTCGCGGCGGGATCGTTGACGTCTTCCCGCCCACCACGGCGCATCCGGTCCGGGTGGACTTCTTCGGTGACACTATTGAGGAGATCAAGCCCTTCTCAGTGGCCGATCAGCGGTCCCTGGATGAGAGCCTGGACGAGGTGATCGCCTCTCCCTGCCGCGAATTGCTCTTGACCGAGCAGGTTAAGGAGCGCGCCCGGGGTTGGGCGCAGCGTTACGCAGACACCGAGGGCAACCTGGGTGAGTTGTTCGACCGGATTTCCCAAGGCCATGCGGTCGAGGGCATGGAGGCGCTGGCCCCGGCCCTGGTGGACGGGCTGGAACTCTTGGTGGATGTGCTCCCCAAGGGCGCGCTAATCCTGGTCAGCGACCCAGAACGGGTGCGGACTCGTTCACACGAATTGGTGGCGACCAGCGAGGAATTCCTGCACGCCTCCTGGGAGGCGGCTGCCACCGGCGGGAAAGAGCCCATCGACTTGGCCGCCGCCGCGTACCGTTCGTTGGCCGACGTGCGGGGTCACGCATTCGACAACGGTCAGTCCTGGTGGTCTATGTCGCCTTTCACCCTCTCCGACCAGGACGATGACGATGACAGTTCCATTCCCGGCTTGCGGGTGTACGCCAGACCGGGCGAGATTTGGCGCGGCGACACTGAGGCGGCTGTCGCGTCGGTCGCTGACGCGGTGGCGGCTAAACGTCGGTGTGTGCTGATCGCGGATGCGCCGGGTTTGGCGAAGCGGATGGCCGAGATTCTGGGCGAGCATGAGATTCCGGCCCGGCTGGGCGATCCCAAGAAACGTCCCAAGGCCGGTGTGGTTGAGGTGCTGGTGGCCGAATTGGCGCACGGCTTCTCGCTGCCCAAGGCGAAGTTGGACGTTTTCACTGTCGGGGACTTGTCCGGTCAACATAGCTCTGACAAGGCCGCCCGGCGAATGCCGACTCGGCGGAAGGCGCAGATCGATCCGCTGGAACTGGTCAGCCAAGACCCTATCGTCCACGAATTGCATGGGGTCGGGCGCTATATCGAGATGACCCAGCGCAGCGTGGCCGGGGCGACCAGGGAATACCTGGTGATCGAGTATGCGCCGAGCAAACGCGGCCAGCCCGGCGACCGGCTCTATGTCCCGATGGACCAACTCCACCTGATCACCCGGTACGTGGGTGGCGAGGCGCCGACGCTGGACCGGCTCGGCGGGGCCGACTGGAACCGGCGCAAGTCCAAGGCGCGCCACGCGGTGCGCGAGATAGCCGCCGAGTTGATCAAGCTCTATGCCGCCCGGCAGGCGTCGCAGGGCCATGCTTTCGCTCCGGACACCCCCTGGCAGCGGGAGTTGGAGGACGCTTTCGCCTTTGTGGAGACCCCGGACCAATTGGTCGCCGTCAACGAGGTCAAGCACGACATGGAGGAGATCACGCCGATGGACCGGCTGATCTGCGGGGACGTGGGCTACGGCAAGACTGAGATCGCGGTGCGGGCGGCGTTCAAAGCGGTGATGGACGGCAAACAGGTGGCGGTTTTGGTGCCGACGACCCTGCTGGTGCAGCAGCATATGGCGACTTTCTCCGAGCGTTATGCCGGATTCCCGGTGACGTTGGCCGCGTTGAGCCGTTTCCAGACCGAATCCGAGGCGAAAACGGTGGTAGCCGGGCTGGCCAGCGGGAAGATCGATGTGGTGGTGGGCACGCATCGGCTGATCAGCGATGAGGTGAAGTTCAAAGACCTCGGATTGGTGGTCATCGACGAGGAGCAGCGTTTCGGGGTGGAGCACAAGGAGGCGCTGAAAAAGCTCCGGCTCAACGTCGATGTGCTGGCGATGAGCGCGACGCCGATCCCGCGCACCCTGGAGATGGCGATCACCGGGATCAGGGAGATGAGCGTGATCGCCACTCCGCCGGAGGACCGCCATCCGGTGCTGACTTTCGCCGGTCCGTACGACGAGGGGCAGATTCGGGCGGCGATCCGGCGCGAACTGGCCCGGGAGGGGCAGGCGTTCTATATCCATAACCGGGTCGCCTCCATCGACAAGACCGCTCAGCGCTTGGCCGAGCTGGCTCCCGAGGCGCGGATAGCCGTCGCTCATGGGCAGATGAACGAGCACACCCTGGAAAGGGTGATGATCGACTTCTGGGAACGCCGCTACGACGTGCTGGTCTGCACGACCATCATTGAGGCCGGACTGGACATCAACACCGCGAACACGCTGCTGATTGAGCGGGCCGACCTGCTCGGGTTGAGCCAATTGCATCAATTGCGCGGACGGGTCGGCCGGGGCCGTGAGCGCGGCTACGCCTATCTGCTCTACCCGCCGCAGACGCCGTTGACGCAGACCGCCCATGACCGGCTGGCCACGATGGCCGCCCACACCGACCTGGGATCGGGAATGTCGATAGCGATGAAAGACCTGGAGATTCGCGGGGCGGGTAATCTGCTCGGCGGCCAGCAGTCCGGTCATATCGCCGAAGTCGGCTTCGACCTGTATCTTCGGCTGGTGGGCGAGGCGGTCGCTGACTTCCAAGGCGTTGACAGTGAGCCAGAGCCGGAGTTGCGCATCGAATTGCCGATCGATGCCCATCTGCCGGTCGACTACATCGAGTCGGAACGGCTGCGGCTGGAGATGTATAAACGCCTGGCCCAAGTCTCGGCCCCAGACGATGTTGCCGCCGTGCGCGATGAATTGCTCGACCGTTATGGCAATCCGCCCGCCGAGGTGGAGGCCCTGCTGCGAGTGACCTCGTTTAGGGTCAAGGCGCGCTCCTTCGGCTTGGAGGAAGTCGCCACTCAGGGCAATTTCATCCGCTTGGCCCCAGTCGAGCTGCCCGACTCCCGCCAAGTGCGCCTGACCCGGCTCTATCCGGGCGCGCAATACCGCAAGTCCGCCCGCGCCGTGATGATCCCCCGTCCGATGACAGCCCGCATCGGCGGCCAGCCCATCAACGACCTCGCCCTATTGGATTGGACCGAGCAAGCCATCGACGCGATCCTCGGCTGAGGACGAATGGGGTAGCCGATGAGAGACGACGTGGGCGGGTCTCCTCGTCCAGCGCGTCAGGGCTAGCTGGCCATCGTCATGCTTGAGCGGATGAGTGAATTCAAACTGGCGGGATCGGGTAAGCTGTCACGGTGATCCCAGGAGGTTGCTCATGAGGCGAATTCGTGTGCTGGTCGCTGCCTTGGCGATGCTTGCGCTCTTCAGCGGATGCTACGGGAATAATCCGAATGTGGCAGTGACTATTGGTGATAGGACGATCACCGAGGCTGAGCTTTCGGTTTATACCGATGCGATAAACGTCGTGCTGAAAGAGGCGGGGGCCTCCAACCAATTCGCCCGGGAGGACATGATTGGACGTGGCATCATCGGGGTGTTGGCCCTGCAAGGTGCTGCTAGCCAACCGGCGTTGGGCAAATTGGTCGGTGACGCCCAATTGGCAGAGTTCTCCCAGCAGCCGGACTTCATTTCTTTGGCGCAGCAAACAGCGTTTCAGCCGTTTTTTAAAGAATTCCTTGCTGCTCTAATTGTTATCAATGCGGTCAATAGTAATGGCGATACTGAAGTCTTATTTGCGCTGCAAACTGTTGCCTTGGAGATCCCAGTCAAATTGAATCCGCGCTATGGTGACTGGA
>JAISCH010000349.1 GCA_031265725.1 Propionibacteriaceae bacterium | reverse complement strand
CCGCTCGCTGCCAGGAATCAACAGCCAAGGGAAAGCGGCTCCGCAGATAATACCTGCAGGCAGGCCCTAAGGCAAGGAATCAACAGAATTGGGGAAAGAATGGCTATGGGCTGCCAAGTTATCCACAGTTTGCAGATTGGGTGACACATTTCCGGGTTTCCTGCCGATAATGACTCAGTGACAGGGTCGTCACAGTTTTAGGAGGGGTCATGCCGAAGCCCAGAGCCATCTTGCCAACCAACGATTTGGCGTTTAAGAGATTGCTGGCTTCAGAAGACCACAAGAACGTAACTCAAGGCTTCATCAAAGACTTGTTTGGGATCGACGTGGAGTTGAACAAGATACGCTTCCGCACTCCGTATTCGATCTATGTCGTCGACCAGGACGATGCGGAATCGACTAAGCAGTTGCGGACGTCGATACGAGACATCACCATCGAAGTGGAGTCTGCTGATTTGACGGTGGAACTACAGATCCACAAAGAAGACTTCTTCACCCAACGCGCCCTGTATTACGCCGCGAATCTGTTGACCGCACGCAAGGAAGACTCAAAGGATGACCGGGATGAGACATTTAAGGCGATACTGCCGGTCCGGTCGCTGAACATCCTAGGATTCAACATGTTCGACTGCGAACACGCGCAACACACGTTCTGGCTACGCGATGACACCTGGGTCGGGGAGCGACTTGCCCTGGATTGGTTGAGCGTCGGATTCCTGGAACTACGCAAAAGCATATTCGCCGACAATCGTGCACAGTTGTGGGCGCAGTTCTTGCTCAGCGGCCTGGCACCCGATGGAGCGCCTGATTATCTTGTTGAGGCCGAACGCATAGTGGAATACTGGAAGTTGAGCAGGAAGGAGCGGATCATGATGAGTGTGTTGGAGAGGGAACGCGTCCGAGAAGCCAACGAACGTTATACCGCCCGGCGAGAAGGTCACGAGGAGGGACTAGCCGAAGGACTGGCCAAGGGACTCGCTCAAGGAGAAGCCAAAGGCCTGGCTAAAGGAGAAGCTAAAGGTTACTCAAAGGCTCTACTTAAGATTGCCGCAGGGGCGTTGTCACAGGGCATATCGGTGGAAGATGTCGCTGAATTTACCGGCCTGACAGTAGAAGAATTGGCTGAACTGCACTGACCAGTGAGGATATGGCTGGTTTTATCTCACCACAATGGGGGGTGCGGTAGATATCCACAGGTTTTACTGTTTCAAGTTTCGATATCCACAGGTTTCAAAGTTGAGTGAACGGATTTGGAATTTCTGCCAATAATACCTAGTGGACGGCGTAAATATGCGTCGGGACTATAAGGAGTTGATGCAGATGGATGCACAGATTTGGATCACTGGACGAGTCGGGACTGAAGTGGAGTACCGGATGGTGAAGGACATTCCCTTCGCTCAATTCCGGCTGGGCTGCACGCCTTCCTACAACCGGAACGGCCAGTGGAATGAACTCGACACCACCTGGCTGTCGGTGAGTTGCAGCCGACGATTGGCCGAGGGAGTGCAGGAATCAGTCAAGAAAGGCGACCCGGTAGTGGTCACTGGCCGGTTGCGCACTGACCGATGGATTGACTCCCAGGGCGTCGAGCACGAGCGGCTGAAGCTGGAGGCGACCTCGGTGGGACACGACCTGGCCTGGGGAACGGCAGTCTTCAACAAGCGGAACAACCCAGATGGAGCGATCATGGAAGCCGCCGCTGAAGACGACCGCGACGTGCGGGCTGCCTGAACGGCCAGTTCCAGGAGCGGGGATAGGCCTTGCCTTCACACAGTCTGCGTGGCCCTCGCCAAGAGTTCCCGCTCTTCCTCGGTCCGCCAGGTTCTTCCCACAATCTGTGGGCAATTAGTCGGCTAACTGCGCATGGCGGCTAGTGGGCTGACTCTTGAGGCGTGGTGGGCGGGGATTAGGCCACCGATGATTGCGGCGGCGGTGCCGGAGAGGATCACTATCGCGGGCAGGGGTTTGGAGATGATGGGCTGCCAGGCGTTTATGCCTGCCCAGGTGATCGCGGCGGCGGTGCCCAGGGTGGAGCCGATGACAGCGGCGAATAGGCCGGAAGCGCCGGATTCGAGCAGGATTAGGGTGCGGATGCGCCCTGGCGTCCAACCCATTGCTGAGCGCAGGCCAAGTTCGCGGGTGCGTTGGACCACGGACATACTCATGGTGTTGGCGACCGTGATAGTGCCGATCAGTCCGACGAAGCCACCCAGGGCCAGGCCGATGAGTTTCAAATCGGCGGCCACATTGCCAAGCAGCAGTTCGCCGTCTGGTGGGGTGATATCTCGGAGGGTCAACGTCTTGGTGGGGTCGAGCGCAGCCAGCGCGTAGTCAGCGACCGCCACTGCGGCACCGGGACGAATGCCCGCGATCACGCGCACCGTCCGTCCGGCTGGAATCATCGCGGTCCCGGACTGGCGTCCGACGATCAGGCTGGTGGCGATGTACTCGAAGCCCGGACGAGCCTGGACGACCCCGGCCACCGTGAACGGACGCTGCTTGACGAGGATGGTCTGCGGCGTGCGCAGATCAGCCAGCCCGAGGCGAGCCGCAAGGGTCTCGCCGACCCACACCAACGGCTGACCGGTGGACAACTGCTGCGGGTCCATGCCGGTGGTGCTGGCCGCGACCGCCAGCCCGCCCTTGTCAGCCACCAGCAACGGCGCGTTGAAGTCCTCAGCCCAGCGGTTCAGCGACACCGGCACAACATCCGCCCAGACCGACAATTCCCCGGCAGCGCTGACCGGCTCCAAGGCGGCAATAGCAGCGAGCTGGGCCGGATCGAAGCCGTCGGGCGCACTCTGGGCTTGGATGACGACGGCTTTGGAACGTTGCAGGTCGAAGCGGCGGTCGATCTGGGTCTGTTGGGTGTCGGCGGTGATGATCGCTCCGGTCGCGGACGCGGCGGCGAGCATGATGCCCGCCATCATGGCGAACGTGCGCCAGGGCCGCGCGGTCAACGACATCGCCGCGTCGGCAGCCATCGTCCGCAATTTATGGCCGAAGATCGTCCAGCGGCTCATTTCAGCCGCCCGTCAATGATCGTGACGGTCCGGTCAGCGCGCGCGGCAGCGTCCCGGTCATGGGTGACAAGTAGCACGGTGGTGTCCTGGGCGAACAACAATTCCAGCACAGCGCGCCCGTTGGCCTGGTCAAGAGCGCCAGTCGGCTCGTCCGCGATCAAAATGTCGGGACGCTTCACCAACGCCCGCGCCAGTGACACCCGCTGCCGTTCCCCACCAGACAGCAGCGCTGCCGGACGGTGGGCGACATGCGCGAGTCCCACCCGTTCCAGGGCTTCCAGGCAGCACTCAGCGACCACTCGCGGCTCGATGGTCGGATCGAGAACCCCCAGCGCGACGTTGCTCAGCGCGTCCCGCTCGTCCAGCAGTTGCGCGTTCTGGAACACGACGCTCACATGGTCACGGCGAAACAACGCCAACCTAGTCGGGGCAGAGGAGTCGACCAACTCACCGTCGAAGTAATACTCGCCCTCGCTGGGCGCCAGCAGCGCCCCGATGATGGAAGCGAGCGTGGTCTTCCCAGCCCCCGACGGGCCGACCACCGACACCGACTCGCCCCGCTCAATGGTCAGATTGAGCGGATGCAAAATCCGCGTCGGTACCGGCCGGATGACCTCCAGCCCGATTTCCACCAATTTCACCAACGGGATCGGCGCGGCCGGTCGGCTTACTGGTCGCGCCAATAGCTGACTCGACTCGCAATGTGACAACAGCGCACTGCCCGGCGACCCGCTCACGCTCACTCCGCGCCCCGAATCATCACCGACAGGCCAGCCTTCAGACCGTCACCGCGCACCTCGACCCAACCGTTCGCCGCGATCCCAGTCTGCACCGGAAGCTCCCGCTGCAACTCCCCGTCCACCTGCCGGATAACCGGCTCTCCAGCACTGGCCGACCATACCGCACCGGCTGGCACAGTCTACACCGCCTGCTCGGTGTCAGCGATCACCACCGTGGCTTCAAGCGAGGCAGTCGAATCCAGCCCGCGCGGCACTTCGAGAATCAACGACGGTTCGCCGGTCTCCTCGTCCAACACCGTCCGCACGGCCTTGGCGCTCACTGGCTCGCCATCAGCGACAGCCGGCAATGACTCGCCCTCAGCCACAGCCATCCCGTCCGGCAACCGGCACTGCCATAACCTGCCCACCGGAAGCTCCGGAGTCTGCACACACAGCACCTCGACCAGATCAGTCAACCGTTGCGACACCACCGGCACACTCACCACTGGCAACACCGGCACCGCCCGCTCAGTGGCCGCCTGCTCCGGCGATTGAGTGAACAGCAACGCGGCAACGATTCCGGCCACGCAGCCCGCGACCACCCCGACCGCCATATTCAACACCGACCGCTTCATAAACCGCCCCCACTCATGGCACGTACCCAGCCGCGCTCAATTCCTGAGCCAGACTGGTCAACAATTCCCGGTTCTGCTCCACCGCCACCGGACGTTTGGCCTGCAAAGCAGCCCGCATCGCAGCGGAGTAATCATCCATGCAATCAGCGAAAATCCGGGAATACTTCATCCCCACCTTGTACGACTTCTCCTCGCTCAGGTTCGCCGCACTCACAACTGCGCTGTCCGCTTTAATGAAAAAATACTCAGCCTTAGTCGCGCCAGCCTTCACCAAACTCCAGCCAGTTTTCTTTTCCAGACAAACTCCGGCCTTGGACACTTCCGCCTGAATATCATCCCGATTCCACACCTCGCGGGTCGCATCACTCCAAATGCCGAAATTTAAATCAATAACTTTATTCAGCGAAGGGAGACTCTTGTACCGGCAACTGTCATCGCCAACCCGTGTTCCCGCCGGACGTGGCCCTGGCTCATTTGACATGCCCTTCTCCCGGATCAAATCAAGATCGGGATAGAGCAATTGATCCAGACGGTCGCCGGTATAGTTCAGATTCTCAAAAGGTTCTCCCCCACAATCGACCGCGCCGATTGAGGACGTAGCCCGCATCATCCGCATCGTCCGCAGCATCTGATTCCCACCAACCGGAAAAGCGTAGTCGATCACATCAGCCAACAACTGCGGATCGGCAGCCCCCGGATCAGCGTTTCCATTTATAGTGCTCGGCGCAGACTCTTGTACCCCAGGTGCGCTAGTTACTGGTGGTGGTGTCGGGGAGCAACCAGCCAAAGCGCTCGCCAACACCACCACCAGCGCGCCTGATACCGCGAATGTTGCGGTTTTCCTCATCGCAACCCCCCTTGTCTTGACTAGGCAGCTAATTCGGCTCTTTGCCGAATCCAGGCACTCTAGTTATTGATTGAGCGGCCCAAAACGTGACAGCAAACTAACGACCGTTATCAACCCGTTATAAT
>JAISCH010000319.1 GCA_031265725.1 Propionibacteriaceae bacterium | reverse complement strand
TTGATGACCAGGACGCGGATGTCCTTGCTCATCGCCAGCACCATCTTGCGGATCGTCTCGCCCTTGGCATTGGACCCGTACTTGATCTTGTCTAGCTTGGTCACCCCGTCGACCATGGTGGCGATCTCTTCGCCGAAGTCAGCGGTCAATTGCTCGACGGTGTACGAGGTGTCCTCCACCGTGTCATGCAGCAGCGCGGCGCAGAGCGTGGTCTCATTCATGCCCAGACCGGCGAGGATCGTCGCCACCGCAAGCGGATGGGTGATATAGGCGTCGCCATTCTTGCGGAATTGGCCCGAGTGGTAATGCTCGGCGGTGCGGTAGGCGCGCTCTATCAGCGCGATATCAGCACTCTTGTTCTGCTCCCTGACGATTTTGATGAGTGGGTCGAGCACCGCTGTCTGATGCGGACGCTGCGCGCCCAACCGGGCCAGGACTTGACGCATCCGTAGTCTCGGCTGCTCCGCTTTGGGCAGTACAACCGTATGCTCGTCGCTAACCTCTTGGGTCTGGCTCACGATTCCCTCCGTCAGTTGGGAACCATTCTAACCCCGAATCAGCCGTGCCTAGTTTCACTTGGTGTTCGGAACTCTTGCAAATGAGCCGAGTTTTGTTCTTCTCGGGGTCCGGCAAAAAGTACCGGACTGGAGCGTAGCGTAGGGAGGACACTTTTTGGGGCAACTAGTCGCGCAGTTGACTGCGCGCCCTCACTACTGACGGTGAATTCCTCCAGACCAGCCACCCGCCCAGACCGATCAGCACTATTGTCACTGCCAAGAACAGCCACGGATTCCAGTGCTCGCTGCAGCGGATGGTCAGTTCAGTGCTCTCGCATACTTCCCCTGGTCCGCCCCGGTTCAACCAGGCCAGATATAACGGGACCATTCCCACCCCGATTATGGCACCGGGAACCGACGCGGAATCGATGGCCCGGACAAGCGCTCCGATAAGAGTAAGGACGACAGCTATTGGGATGATGAAGATGCCAATAGTGAGAATGCTCGCCACTCCAAAAGCGAATACCAGGCCGTCCACTGCCCAAAACGCAACTGAGCACCAGTACCGAGTGGAATGCATGCGTCCCCTAACAAAGTTAATTATTAGGGTACCCTAATCAATCCTTCCTGGCAGGACTCACCCCACGGACGACGATAATCTCGTCACCGAGTTGGAGCACGTCCGAACCGGCTTCGTAGAAGCGGCGCAGGGTCTGGTTGCGGATGACAGCTAGGACTCGTTCCCCTTGGATATCGCTGGTCCGCATCCCGTCCTCAGCCGTGCTGATCATCCGCTGGGTGATCTCCAGTCCGGTGCGCGGGGTGAGCATGTCCTCGATGACGGTGCCCAGGTATGGGCTGATCGAGGAGAGGCCCATCAACCGGCCGACGGCGTCTGAGGAGGTGATGACGGCGTTGGCCCCGGATTGGATGAGCAGCGGCCGGTTCTCCACATCGCGCACGGAGGCGACCAGATGGGCGCCATGGTTCAGTTGGCGCACAGTCAGCGTTATCAAGATGGCGGTGTCATCGGAATTGACAGTGATGATCACCTCGCGGGCTTTCGGCAGTTCGGCACGGTGCAGCAATTCGCGGGCAGTGGCGTCACCTTCGAACGCGGCGAGGTTCTGCCGGTTGGCGACCGTCACCGCATGGGGATCACGGTCGATGACTACAATCTTCTCCGCAGGCACGCCATTGCCGATCAGGGTAGCCACCGCAGACTGTCCCATCACTCCATAGCCGATGACAATCGTGTGTTGGCGCAGCGATTTGCGCCATTGGGCGTCCATCAGTGCTCGTCTCCCTTCATTTGCCAGCACCTCGATAGTGGTGCCGACCAGCAGAGCCAGGAAGGCCACCCGGATCGGAGTGACGATCAGCGCGTTGATCAATCTGGCATGGGCGGATACCGGCACGATGTCACCGTAGCCGGTCGTGGTCATAGTCACCGTCGCGTAGTAGAAGGCGTCCAGGAAGGACACCCCGTCCCCCTCGGTGAGATCGACGTAGGAGCTATGGTCGAGATAGACCACCAGGGTGATGATGAGCAGCAGGACGCAGCCCATGCCGATTCGGCGCAGCAACTCCCTAACAGCCGACGATTTGCGCAGCGGCAAGTGGACTTGCGCCTGCCCCCGCCACGGGTTCTCCGATGGAGACAGGTGCAATTTCCTCGACTTGGCCATTGGCGGGCAAACCTCGGATCAGTTCTTCTTGCGCTGGCTCCGGGAAGCATGAGCGGGCTGGTGGCGAACTCGTTCCAACCGCTCACTGGACATCACTCCCAGTGTTGTGACGGTTTCTTCACCGTCGGGCACCTCGGTGACTTCGACGCTCAGCGCGCTTGCTGGACCCGCCTCGTCCTCAACTGGTTTCTGCTTCCAGGAATGCTTGGCCGCCCGGCGTTCCAAACGCTTGCGATGTTCCACCATCCTCGGCTCCAGCTCACGCATCTGCGCCAGCAGCGGAGTGGCGATGAAGATGGACGAGTAGGTTCCGGCGATCATACCGATCAACAGTGCCAGGCCGAGGTCTTTCAACGGCCCGGTGCCGAGAATGAAAGTACCGGCGAAAGTCAGCGCGGCCACCGGCAGCACACCGATGATCGTGGTGTTGATCGAACGGACGAGCACCTGGTTCACCGCTTTGTTGGCCTGAGAGGAATAGGTCTCCGACGAGTTCTCCAGATCGGTCACATTCTCCCGGACTTTGTCGAAGACCACCACCGTGTCGTAGAGGGAGTAGCCGAGAATCGTCAACATGCCGATCAATGTCGCCGGAGTGACCGAGAAACGAGCCAGCGCGTACAGGCCGATTGTCACCACCAAGTCGTGCATCAGGGCCAGGATCGCGGCCACGGCCATCTTGAAATCACGGAAATAGATGGAGATCAACAGGCCTACCAGGACCAGGAACACCACCAGGGCGATCAAGCCCGTCTGGGTGATCTGCGCGCCCCAAGACGCGCCGACGGTCTGGTAGGTGACCTGGGCAGGCTCAATACCCGCTTTCGCGGCGATAGCCGCCCTGATCTTGGTGACCTCGTCAGTCTCCACATCCAGCGGCCGGGTCTGGACGCGGACCTCGGCAGACAGCGTGGTGACTTGCAGGTCCTGCATGTCCGGCAGGCCAACCTCCAGCACGGCTTGCCGGTACTCATCGACAGTCTCAGATGTGACGGTGGTGGGAGCGCCGAATTCGGTCCCACCGATGAATTCGATGCCCCACTTCAAACCGAACACCGAGACCGAGATGACGCAGATGAGCAGGATGACGCCGGTGAAGGTGTACCAAATCCTCCGGTTCTTGATGAAGTCGTAGGAAATCTCGCCAGTGTAGAGGCGATGAGTGATCGAGATTTTCTTTGCCATCAGTGACTCCCCCCACTAGCTGCTGCGGCGGGTAAGGCGGTGACCTTCATCCCGAGGTGCTCAGCCTCGAAGCCGGAGAATCTGCGTCCCTCGCCGAAGAACTTCGTCTTGCCGAGCAGGCTCATTAGCGGCTTGGTGAAGAAGAAGACGATGGCAATGTCGATCAATGTGGTCAGGCCGAGAGTGAACGCGAAGCCGCGCACCGATCCGACCGCGAGAATCCACAGCACCACTGCGGAGAGCAACGATACTGAGTCGGCCACCAGGATCGTCTTCCGGGAGCGAATCCAGCCCGACTCGATAGAGGTGCGCAAGGAGCGTCCCTCGCGGGCCTCGTCTCGGATGCGTTCGAAGTAGATGATGAAGGAGTCCGCCGTTATGCCGATGGCGACGATAGCGCCAGCAATGCCGGGCAGGTTGAGCGCGTACCCCATTCCTATGCCCAGGATCACGATGAAGGCGTAGGTGAGCAGACCGGCGATGCCGAGTGAGGCCACCACCACGGTGGCCAAGCCCCGGTAGTAGATGATGCAGTACAGCACGACCAGGGCCAGGCCGATCAGACCGGCAGCTATCCCAGCGCTCAATTGGTCGCCGCCCAGTTTGGCGGATACATCATCGATATTCGAGGTCTCGAAGGTCAGCGGCAACGCGCCGTATTTGAGCACATTGGCCAATTCGGTGGACGACTTCTGATCGAACGAACCTTCGATCACCGCTGATCCCCCGCTGATCGGCTCATTCACTCTGGGAGCCGAGATCACCTTGTCGTCCAAGACGATGCCGAATTGGTTTTGCGGCTCAGTCATCGCGGATAGTGCGGTGGTGACTGCGGTGAATGCCGTGCCGCCCACGTCGTTGAACTTCAACTGCACCAGCCAGGACACCGAATTCTGCGGGATGGCCGCATTGGCGCTCTCCAAATCCTGCCCGGAGATCAACGCCGGACCGAGCAGATATTTGTAGTAAGAGGTCTGAGCGTCGCCGTCGCAGGCGATATACGGCTGGTCGGTGACGTTCGGGAACGAGTCGCCACAGACGAAGGCGGCGAAATCGGAATAGTCGCGCTCAGCCGGAGTCCACTTCAGCAATTCATCGGTGGTCTGCTGCACCGGGCCGGGGGCAGTGGGGCGTGGACTTGGGATAGGAGTCGGCAATTCGGGCAGCAATGGCGGGCCTGATTTGGCTTTCGGAGTTTCTGTTGCTGTCGGCTCAACTGCGGGGCTCTCGTCAGGCGTGGGAGTCTCCTCGCCGGGGATGACAACTTCTTCTGGGATGGTGCCATCGTCCGGGATGATACTTTCCTCCGGAACGGTGGCTGTGCCGGGGTTGGTGGTGTCGCCGTTCTGCTGGACCGCGTAGACCTTGCGGAAATACAACTGTGCGGTCTGTCCGACCAACCGGGCCAAGTCGTCCCGCTGCACGTTGGGCGCGGCCACGATGATCTGCCGGTCACCGCTGGTGGTCACTTCCGCCTCGGTGACGCCATAGCCGTTCACCCGCTGGTCGATGATATTCCGGGCCACTTCAAGGTTGTCCTGATTAATGGAGCCCTCACCGGTGATATTGGTCGCGGTCAAGGTGATAGTGGTACCGCCGCGCAAGTCCAGCCCGAGTTTGGGAGCCCACGATCCCGTCGCCGCCATGATCACATAGAGCGCCAGGATAAACGCTCCGAAGGTGATTAGCGTGCGTAACGGGTGCGGACGGTGCCGACTAGTTGTTGCCATCTGAAAGCCTCGTCGATCTACTTCTCGTCGTCTTCGGCCTGCTCGGCCGCTACTGCCTCTTCGTCAGCTTCGTTTTCTCTTTCAGCGGCTGCCTCTTTGTCGTCTGCGGCGCTCGCTCCTTGCTCGCTACTGAGCAGTTCCGCCAGCTCGGCGTCGGTGGGCTCGGAAATGTCGGCGTCGGCGCTGGATTGGCCGGACTCGTCCTCGTACTCGAATTCCTCCTCGACCTGCTGGGTGGAGATGGCCTGTTTGAGGATGGTCATCTCGACTCCGGGCGAAATCTCCAGGATGGCCTGCTTCTCGCCCAGGTGGATGATCGTGCCGAAGATGCCATGAACTGTCATCACCCGGGAGCCTTCCTCCAGCGATGCCATTTTTTCTTTCTGCTCCTTGGCCCGCTTCTGCTGCGGACGGATCATCAAGAAATAGAAGACAGCCACAACTGCGACGAGCATGACGATGGTCATCGGGTCGATCATGTTTATTCCTAAAGTTAAGCCCGCAAGGCGGGACGAGACACACTTCCGACGTGAAAGCCTATCGCGCGAGTGGGTGTTTTACCCATTTCCCGCCCCGAATGAGCGGCAATTGCTTAGCGTTGACTCCAGGGTATGCGACGCTGGCCGCTTCACTGCCCGGCTGAGAACAGCGTCGGGTGGCCCTCGGGCGGTGTCAGTCCGAGATGTCGCCATGCTTTTGGAGTGGCCACTCTACCCCGTGGGGTGCGCATCAAGAAGCCCTGCCGGACCAGGAACGGCTCAGCGACTTCCTCCACGGTGTCAGTCTCCTCGGCGACGGCGATTGCCAGCGTCCCCAGACCAACCGGACCGCCGCCGAAATGCTGGCAGAGCGCGTTGAGCACGGCGCGGTCCAAGCGGTCCAACCCGAGCGCGTCGACCTCGTACAGCTCTAAGGCGCTCACCGCCACCTCGGGAGTGAGCTTGCCGTCAGTGCGCACCTGGGCAAAATCACGCACCCGGCGCAGCAGCCGGTTGGCGATGCGCGGCGTTCCCCGTGACCGGGAGGCGATGACCTGGGCGGTGCCGGTTTCGAGGCTGATATTGAGCAGTCCTGCTGAGCGGAGCACGATCTTCTCCAGCGCCGCCGACTCGTAGAAATCGAGTTGGGCGGTGAAGCCGAATCTGTCCCGCAACGGGCCGGGCAGCAGTCCGGCCCTGGTGGTGGCCCCGACCAGAGTGAACGGCGGGATCTCCAGTGGGATTGCGGTGGCTCCCGGACCCTTGCCGACCACCACGTCCACCCGGAAATCCTCCATCGCCAGGTAGAGCATCTCCTCCGCCGGACGCGACATCCGGTGAATCTCGTCCAGGAAGAAGACCTCGCCTTCGGTCAGCCCGGAGAGGATGGCCGCCAGATCGCCGGCATGTTGGATGGCTGGCCCGCTGGACACTCTGAGCGGCACGCCCAATTCATTGGCCACGATCATCGCCAGTGTGGTCTTGCCCAATCCGGGCGGGCCGGAGAGCAGGATGTGCTCTGGCACCGATCCCCGGTGTCGGGCGGCCTCGATCACCAGGCCGAGTTGACTGTTCACCCGCTCCTGTCCGCCGAATTCGCTGAGCCTGGACGGCCGGAGCGCGGAATCCAACGGCTGGTCCTGCGGCAGCGTGTGCGGGTCGAGAGCTTCGTCAGTGTCGAAAGCGTCGTCGGTGTCGTTGAAGTCGTCCATGTCACTTCGCCAAACTGCGCAGGGCCGCCCGCAGCAATATCGCGATTTGTGGCGGTGGGTCGCTGGCGGCCAGGTCCGCTATCCGGTCGAGCGCGGCGTCGGCGTCCTTGCTGGAATAGCCCAGCCCTTCCAGCCCGGCTTTCACCTGCTGCTGCCAAGCCGCTTGGACCAGGGTCAACGGCGTGCCCTGGCTCGCTGTGACGCCGATTTTGTCCTTCAATTCGATGACTAGGCGTTGGGCGACCTTGTTGCCGATTCCGGGCACTTTGGTGATCGTCTTCAGGTCGGCCTGCGCCACTGCGGCTCGTAATTCAGCCGGACTGAGCACTGCCACTGTCGCCAGTGCCATCTTCGGCCCGATCCCACTCGCGGATTGGACGAGTTCGAAGCAGTCCCGTTCATCGGCGTCAGCGAATCCGTAGAGAGTCACCGCGTCCTGGCGCACGATCATTGACGTGTGCAGGGTGGCCTGCTGGCCCAGTCGCAATCCGGCTGCCGTCGTCGGGGTGCAGAATGCCTTCATCCCGAAACCGTTCACGTCGATGGCGACCCAGCTTCCGCTGATGTGGACGATTTTCCCGCTGAGTTGGGCGATCATGCTGTCTTCCCCATCTGTTTGGCCAGCGCTTCGGCTATTCGGTCGTTCGCCGCACCGCGCCAAAGGTGGCAGATAGCCAATGCCACCGCGTCGGCGGCGTCGGCGGGCTTGGGCGCCACGGCGAGTTTGAGGATTCGGACGACCATATGGCTGACCTGGGCCTTGTCCGCTCGGCCCGAGCCGGTGATCGCCGCCTTCACCTCAGTCGGGGTGTGGGTGTGGACCGGAATGCCGCGCCGGGCGGCGTTGACCATGGCCAGACCGGCCGCTTGGGCGGTGCCTACTACCGATAGGACGTTCTGGTCGGCGAAAACCCGCTCCACTGCGATCACATCTGGCTGATACTTGTCGATCCATTCGGCCAAGCCCTGATCGATGCTGAGCAGTCGTTGGGAGTGCTCAGCGGTCGCCGGAGTCTTCACCACTCCGGCCTCGACCAGTCGCAGCGGCCTGCCCAATTGGCCTTCCACCACCCCTACCCCACAACGAGTGAGGCCGGGATCGATCCCAAGCACCCGCATACAAATCCTTCTCAGCCGAACATCTGTTCGGATTCTAGCTGTGAACGGCCGTCCGGCCAGAGTGGCTCGCCGTTCTCGGCTGTCGTCAATCCTTGGGGCAGATGAGCTTCGGCAAGGCTGGGACCGGGGCGGGTACGCCTGCCGGTAATAGGTAT
>JAISCH010000112.1 GCA_031265725.1 Propionibacteriaceae bacterium | reverse complement strand
CCATTCGAGCTAACCACCTTCGCTGGAATAGCATTGCCGATCCTGGAGATCGCCGTCGGGCTGCTGCTGATAACCGGCACCTTCACCCGGCTGGCGGCCTTGGCGGGTGCGCTGTTCATGCTGGCTTACATCATCGCTATCGCCTCGGTCTGGGCCAGGGGAATCTCAATCGACTGCGGATGCTTCAGCGAGGCGAAAGTGGTCGATCCCAGCCAGACCCAATACCCGCTCGACATCCTGCGCGACCTGGGGCTGATGGTCTGCGGGGCGTGGGCGTTCTGGAAGCCGAAGTCAGCCCTGGCCATTGATCGGCTGCTCGCTGACGATCTGACTGTTGTTATCGATGAAGAGGACGAAGATGGCTAATGCCCGACAACGGCTGCACGAGCGCAAAGCAGCCGAGGCGAAGCGGAGGAAGGCGATCCGGGCGACCATAATCGGGGTGATCGTGCTGGCTGTGGTGGGCTCCGCCATCACCGTGGCGATGCTGGTGCAGAACGCTAACGTGGCCCCAGCCGACCCGGCGGGCTTCCCCCCGAATGCGACTGCCAACAACGACGGCATCGCCTTCAACCAGGCCGAGGGCGTTCCGGTGGTGGAGATTTACTCCGACTATCAGTGCCCTTGGTGCGGCCGGTTAGAGAAAACCTATGGGTCGGCCTTCACCCAATTGGCTGCTGAGGGGAAAATCCAACTGATCAATCACACCAAGACCTTCCTTGATCCCAGTTTGGGGAACGACTCATCTACCAATGCCGCCATCGGCGCGGCCTGTGCCGACTTCGCCGGGGTCTTCCCCGGATACCATGCGGCGGTGTTCGCCAACCAGCCGGAACAGGAGGGCGACGGCTACCCGGTTGAATTATTGCGCGACACCATCCCGGCCCAGCTCGGCCTCACCGGGGAGACGCTGACTGCCTTCCAGCAGTGCTACGACACCCGGGCCACCGCCGGATTCGTCCGGCAAGTCGATGAGGCGGCGATGGCGGCTGGCGTCGGAAGTACTCCCACCGTAAAAGTCAACGGCAATGAACTGGATTTGAACAAACTATTCGAGACCCAACCCGCTGACCTGATGTCGTTGATCGACTCTGTGAAATAGGAAACCCAGATGGCAAAAAAGAAGAACAAGACCCCGCTCACCACCCAGTCCCACAAGGAACGCCTGCGCCAGCAGCAGGAGGAGGCTCGCCGGAAGGCCGCCCGCATCCGTCGCTCAGTCGTCGGCGCGGCGATAGTGCTGGCTGTGGTCTTGGTGGTCGTCTTCATCTTCGTGGCAGTCGGCCAAGGGGAAAAGAATGACCTGCTGAATTCGGTGACCCCTCCGGACGCGAACTCCGAGAAGACCGCCATCCAGGTCGCCCCAGCCAAGGCCAAGGCCGACGCCCCGAAAGTGGTCTCCTACTTCGACTATCAATGCTCCGGCTGCATCGCGTTGGAAGCCGCCATCGGCACCCAACTTTTCGCCCTGGCCGACAATGGCGATATTGACTTGCAGTTGCACCCGATGACTTTCCAGGACAGCAACGACAACAACCAGGCATCGACTAGGGCGTCGGTCGCCGCCGCCTGCGCGGACGACGCTGGTGGCAACGAGATTTACCAGAAGTACCACCAAGGCATCTTCGCCAATTCCAAGGGGGAAGGGCTGTCCGACGAGCTATTGCGCTCGACTATTCCAGCCACGGCAGGATTGACCGGAGACCCGCTCACCAAATTCGAGCAGTGCTATGACGGACGGTTCACCCAGGGTTTCGCCAGCGGCATGAACGAAGCCGCGTTCAAGGAGGGCGTCGGCAGCACCCCGACGATCTCAGTCAACGGCAAGCTCTACTCCGGCAACGATTTGGGCACCATCACCAGTGGAGACCTGCTCACCTGGTTCACGACCCACGCCGAATAGTAGTTCCGCAACGTTACGTGAAAAGACACTTGTTTGTGAGCGTAGCGAGCGCGGGGGTTTTAAGGGGGTCGTCCCCCTTAAAGTATTGATTCAAGGGGTCCCCGGAAAGTACCGGACCGGAGCGCAGCGTAGGGAGGACACTTTCTGGGGAGTGATGCCATAAAATGTCATTCATGACTGAAGCCAAGACGACTAATAACGCCGCCCAACTCCCGGAACGTCCGGCGCTGGAAGGTTTGGAAGCCAAATGGTCCGCGATCTGGGCCGAGCAGGGCACCTATGCTTTCCAGCGTCCAGCCTCCCGCGAACAGGTATTCAGCATCGACACTCCCCCGCCCACAGTCTCCGGATCGCTGCATGTGGGCCATGTGTTCAGTTACACCCACACCGACTTGATCGCCCGCTATCAGCGCATGTGCGGCAAGCAGGTGTTCTACCCGATGGGCTGGGACGACAACGGCCTGCCCACCGAACGCCGCGTGCAGAATTATTACGGGGTGCGTTGCGTGCCGTCAGTGCCTTATGACCCCGATTTCGTCCCACCGGAGAAGCCGGACCCGAAACGACAGTTGCCGATCTCGCGGAGGAACTTCGTCGAACTCTGCGTGCAGTTGACCGCCGTCGATGAGAAGGTGTTTGAAGACCTGTGGCGCAGCCTCGGTTTGAGCGTGGACTGGGACCACCTCTACACCACCATCTCGCTCGACTCCCAACGCATCGCCCAGCGGGCCTTCTTACGCAACCTGGACCGTGGCGAGGCATATCTGGCCGAGGCTCCGACGCTTTGGGACGTGACCTTCCAAACCGCTGTCGCCCAAGCCGAATTGGAGGACCGAGAATACTCCGGCAACTACTACCGGGTGGCCTTCCACGCCCCGGATTCCCCGATCTATATCGAGACCACCCGCCCGGAATTGATTCCGGCGGTGTGCGCGCTGATCGCCCATCCCAACGACGAGCGCTACCAGCCGCTGTTCGGCACCACGGTGAGATCGCCGCTATTCGACGTTCCGATACCGGTGCTCGCCCATCGGGCCGCCGAGCCGGACAAGGGCGCTGGCATCGCCATGTGTTGCACTTTCGGTGACCTCACCGATGTGCAGTGGTGGCGCGAATTGCAGTTGCCCACTCGGGTCGTGCTGACCAAGGACGGACGGATCCAGTCGGAGACCCCGCCGTGGCTGGGCAACCCCGAGCCATTCGCCGGGCTCGCCGGCAAGACTGCCTTCTCCGCCCGCGAAGCCATCGTGGCCATGCTCCGCGAATCCGGCGACCTGGACGGCGATCCCAAGCCGACATCGCGGAACACCAAATTCTTCGAGAAGGGCGACAAGCCGTTGGAGATCGTCTCCACCCGGCAGTGGTATATCCGCAACGGCGGGCGCGACGATGAATTGCGCAAAGCACTGCTCGCGCGCGGCGAGGAGCTGACCTGGGTGCCCGAGCACATGCGGCACCGCTACACCGACTGGGTGAACGGCTTGAACGGTGACTGGCTGATCTCCCGGCAGCGCTTCTTCGGCGTGCCGTTCCCGATCTGGTACCCGCTGGATGCCGATGGCGAGCCGGACTACGACCATCCCATCGCCGCCAGCGAATCAGCGCTTCCGGTCGATCCGGCGAACGAGCCGCCGTCCGGCTACACCGAGGGCCAGCGTGGCGTGCCCGGTGGCTTCATCGGCGATCCGGACGTGATGGACACTTGGGCAACATCCTCACTCACCCCGCAGATAGCAACCGGGTGGGACTTCGACCAGGAATTGTTCAAGCTGACCTTCCCGATGGATATGGCCCCACAGGCCCATGACATTATCCGCACCTGGCTGTTCTCCCGGGTGCTGCGAGCCCATCTGGAACACGGGGTGCTGCCCTGGCGGCTCACCGCTATCTCCGGGTTCGTGGTCGATCCGGACCGGAAGAAGATGAGCAAGTCCAAGGGCAATGTCATCGTGCCCAGCGATATTTTGGAGAAATTCGGCGCGGACGCGGTGCGCTGGCGGGCCGCATTGGCTCGTCCGGGGATGGACTCTCCCTTTGACGAATTGCAGATGAAGGTCGGCCGTCGGCTGGCGACGAAATTACTGAACGCGAGCAAGTTCATTCTGGGTGCCGGGCTGCCCGGCAGCGATGCCGAGCCGAGCAATCCAGCCGATCTGGCAATGCTGGCTGAGCTGCGTTCAGTGGTCTCTGCCGCCACCGAGTCCTTCGAGGCTTACGACTACAGTTCCGTGCTGGAGGGCGTCGAGCGTTTCTTCTGGTCCTTCTGCGACGACTACCTGGAATTGGTCAAGGAACGCGCCTACGGATCACAGGGCGACGACGAGGCTAGCTCGGCGCGGACAGCGCTGCGGATGGCGTTGCATGTGCAATTGCGGCTATTTGCCCCCTTCCTGCCCTTCGTCACCGAGGAAGCCTGGTCCTGGTGGCAATCCGGCTCCATCCATCTCTCCAGTTGGCCGAGCGTCACCGAGCTTCCCGACTCTGGCGACCCACTGCTGCTGCCCGATATAGCCGCCGCGCTGATCGGCATCCGTGGGGCCAAGTCGCAGGCCAAGGTCTCGATGAAGACCGAACTGAGCAAGGCCGAATTCATCGGCACAGCGGAGAGCCTGGACCGGCTGAGAGCGGTGATAGCCGACCTGCGTTCGGTTGGCCGCGTCACTGGCGATGTCATTTGGACCCTGGCCGACGGCCCTTTGCGGGTGAGCGCCGAATTAGCGCCGCAGGCTGACTCGTGAGGCGAGCCCTGCTTGCCGGTTTCGCGGCGCTGCTGCTGGCCGGTTGTGCTGGTCAAGGCTTGGCAACGCCGACGACCGGCACCGTGGACGCTTACTCAGTGGCGATAGGTGAGTGCACCGGGCCAATTCCGACCGGGGTCACCGACCGTTTGGAATTGATCGCCTGCGCTGACGAGCACAACTGGGAGGCATTCACCGCCACCACTCTCGAATCGGAGAAATATCCCGGCAGTCCAGCCCTCACCAGGACTGCCGGGGAGTTCTGCGAGAAGGCATTCGCTGACTTCGTGGGGGTCAAAGTCACCAAATCGAAGTACGATCTGACTTTCCTGCTGCCGACCGATGAGACTTGGGCTGCGGGCGACCGCGAGGTGGTCTGTTTGGCCGGCTCGGCCAGCAAAATGACCGCCGGGTCGCTAGAAGGGAGCAAGAAGTAGCTGAATGGGGTTACCTGCCGGATTTCTCACGCTAGAATCTTGGATTACCGAATGTGTGGAGTAGCTGCCGGGAAAGAGGTTATCTTGCCAGTTGACCCTTCTGCTATGGTCTTGGACCTCTTGGCGGAAACCCTGATAGCCATCAACGAGGGGCAGCCCGCCGACCCAACTGTCATAGCTCATTTGGCTAGGGCGCTTGATGCCAATGCCGCTATCAGTGTCTACGTCGATAAAGACACTGCCCTAGAACTTGTGGCCGCCTACCCATCCGAATACGAGACCCAAGCCCTGCTCGGCTATTTGGAGGATGTGGACCCGGCCACCCTCGTCCATCACGTCATGGTGGACCACAGCAAGGGAGTCGGCCACATCGTCTTGATCAATATCCCCCCCGACGACGAGATTGCCCCTGACGGTGGATTCGCCCGGATAATGGCTTTCGCTCGGGAAGCTCCCTACGACGAGGAGAGCGGGACCATCCTCGAACGCGCCTGCCGTCCGCTGACCGCGCTGTGGCCACAGGCCGCCCGCGCCTATGCGCAACGCCGGTCTGCCGACTCAACTTACAACATCACCTCCAGAGAGCGTGAAGTGCTCGAACTGCTGGC
>JAISCH010000219.1 GCA_031265725.1 Propionibacteriaceae bacterium | reverse complement strand
TAAGCCTGGATAGCTCCCTCTGGAAGCACCAGCACCGGCGTCGACTCAGTGCCGATCTTGCCGAAGAGCCGTGGCCCATTCGGCCACATGGCCACATCAGCCACATCTATCGGCCCCAGCGAGCTCATCGCCTCGATCAATTGCGGGCTGGACTTCGCCACCAGCAGCACCAAATCCGCCCGCACCAACTGCTCGGCAAGGATCGAACGCAGCACCGAGATGTCTTCGGGCCATATTCCGATTGGGAAGACCTGCGCCAACTCCTGATGCGCCGCAGCGGCGACCATGACCGTGGTGGAGTCGTACAACTGGGTGATCCGAGTCAAAGGCAGCCCTGGATCGACCAACTCCACCCCAATCGTCGCCACGACCACCCGTGGCCTGGGCCTGGCCAGCACTTTGTCATGCCCGACCTCAGCGAGCATCGAAACCATCCGCGGATTGACCACCGTCCCATCCGGCAACAGCGGATCGCCGTCGCCTATCCTGTCCCCGCGCGGGTACAAATTTTGGTGGTACGCCACCTCCGCTGTGAAACGGATGCCATCGGGCAGTTCGCCAATGCCCGGTATCTCATTCACTTCAGCGGCGGGGACCACCGCGTCGGCGCCATCGGGCACCGCAGAGCCGAAGGGCACCCACACGGTCGTGCCTGGGCTGAGCGCCGTGACCGGCAAACTGCCCGGATCGACGCTGCCAACGACCGGCAGAGCGATCGGGTGCTCCGCACTGGCCCCGACCAGGTTGGAAGCACGCACGGCCCAACCATCGGTCAACGCGGCCGTGTAAACGGGGAGGTCGAGATCGGAACGCAGGGACTCGCAAAGCGTCAGACCGGAGACATCCAACAGCCCGACGCCGAACGGGCGCAGGCTCGGAGCGAGGGACAGCAAATAATCGCGGTGCTGCGCCACTGGCCGCAGCCCAGCCTCGTCAGCATCGGGCGGGTCGGGCAAGGAGGGCCGTTGCACAATTTCCACCGGTTCAGCGACGTCCGCTGCCGGATGCTTGGATCGTCCGAAAATAGCCATACGCTTACGATAAGTCAATAGCCTCGCCTGTAGTTGGATGCCATGCCCGCCAAACCTGAGTTAACTGCCCGTAAAGAACGACTCCGCGCCCAATTGCGCGCCCTAAGAGACAAATTCCCACCAGTAGACCCCGCCATTTGGACGGCCCGGATCGCCCCACTGCTGCGAGACAGCCCGATTGTCGCCTGCTACGCGCCGGTTCCCAATGAGCCGAACCTCTGGGATTTGATCGAGACCTTGCGTTCCCAAGCCGTACGAGTGCTGCTGCCGGTATTGCGCACCGAGCCGGACTGGGCCGACTACACCGGGCTGGGCGGGCTACGCCCCGGCGCGGGTGGAATCCTGATGCCGGACGGGCCTCGGCTCGGGATAGCAGCGCTCGGCAGCGCGGCGGCGATCATCCTGCCCGGATTGGCTGGCACGCCGACGGGCGAGCGGCTGGGCACTGGCGGAGGTTGGTACGATCGCGCGCTGCGGTATGCCAGCCCGCAAGCGATCCGCGTCCTCGCGCTCTATGACAGCGAGCTACTGCCGGAACTTCCCACTCAGGACTGGGATCAACCGGTGGACTGGATCGTCACCCCGAGTCGGACCCTGCGCTGTCGCGGAACGGCGGCAAGGCGGGATTGATCCCAGGGTGCACGCGAGCGAGCGGCCCGGAGCAAGTATCACTTGGGAGCGCTCAGTCGGCAACGATTTCTTGGTTGCCAGTCCGGCTAGCTACGATTGTCTTCGGTCAACTGGACACAACAGCCCACAGATAAGGAATAACTGCACATGCCCACATATCAATATCGCTGTACGGTCTGCGGTAAAGACTTGGAGGTTGTGCAGAAATTCTCCGACGCGCCCCTGACCGAATGCCCGGAGTGCTCCGGACAGTTGCGCAAGGTGTTCTCCGCAGTGGGCGTGGTGTTCAAGGGGTCCGGGTTCTACGCCACTGACAACCGTTCCAAGGGCAAAGCTGAGGCCGCCCGCTCCGCCGACAAGGCCAAGACTGACCAGGCCGACTCCAAACCGGCCGCTGACGCGAAAGCAGCCGACGCCAAGGCCTCCAGCGACACCAAGCCGGTCAAGACCGAGACCGCCGCCGCGTAACAGCCCCGGCAAAGCCGCTCCCCCTGGCCGGACACTGCGGGGGAATCCCCAAGCGTGCAGGACTCGGCTGATTCAACGTCGCAACCACCGGGCTGTGGAAAACTTAACGATCCTCCCTCCAGCCTGGAATCAAGTTCCCCTGTGGATAACTGAACCAAATAGCTTTTTCTCCACATAATCCCTGACATGCCAGGTTTTTTCTCCAGTCTGCGTTGGGGACTCAGCAGACACCGACGCCTGCTGGCCGCTTTGGCGGCCGGAGTGGCGGTGCTGGCCGGCCTGTCCGCGATCACCCAGGGGCAGACCGAGGTGCCGGTGCTGGTGGCCGCCCATGAAATCGCCAGCGGCAGCAAGCTCACCAGCGCCGATCTGCGCGTCTCCCGCTGGCCAGCCGCCATCGTCCCCGACCGGGCGCTGACCACTGCTGAAGAAGCCATCGGCCAGATCAGCGTCGCCGCCATCACCGAACGCGCCCCGATCACCGCCAGCGACCTCTTGGAGGAAGGCCAGTTGGTCGCACCCGGTTTGGTCGCACTCCCGCTCAGCTTCGCCACGTCCAGCCCCATCGACTTGCTCCAAGTGGGGAGCACCATCGACATCATTGGCCCCGATCCCGCGACCGGGATGTCAAAAGTGCTGGTCAGCGGGGCAAGAGTGGTCTCAGTGCCGGAGAGCTCCGGCACGTCCTGGGCCAATTCCGCAGCTAAATCAGTGCTCATCGAGGTCACTCCCAGCGCGGCCGCGACGCTCAACAGCGCAGCCGCCATCTCCAGTCTCAGCTTCGCCCTTCACTAACTACAGAATCGAGCAAATGTGAAAAAACCCACTTCAGTCAAGCCATTACGTCGCGGATGCCTCTTGGCGATCTGCCTGGCCTTCATCATGATCGGATTGCCAGTCAATCCGGGCACGGCGAACGCATTGGCTTTCGACACCCCTCCGTTCTCGTCCCGGCTGAACACCACCTTCGTCTATGTCGAAGCCGCTGAGGCTGGTGGCAGCCTGGATGTCTCCGGGACTTTCTACACCAGATCAGACGGCGGATCAGCCTCAGCCTATGCCAGGGTGACCGTGGTCGATCCCAGCGGGAGCGTGGCTTGGGACTTCTTCGAGAAGATGCCCGACGGCAGCCACAGCCGCAAACTGCCCTTCGTCCAACTCGGCTTGGCCTCCGCGCAAGCCGGAGTCTGGATGATCACCTCCTACGGCACCGACAGCGCTGGCACGACGCCGCACGGGAATGGGGCAATAGTCGGCTTCAACGCGGTGTCTTGCACTGAGCAGGACCGCGACTCCAGCAAGCCCTGCGCGAAACCGCAACCGGGCCGGGTCTGGTGGGAGAACCTCGCCCTCGAACAGCGCGCCTTCACCGGTGTCACTGGTTCCAATGATCCGCAGGACCTCACCCTATGGACGCTCTCGCCTTGGGGAGTCCAGCACGAGATCACCCAGTACGGCTATCAGGGCATCTCCAGCAATATCACCGTCAGCAATCTCGGCCTGGTGGACGGCAGTTGCGAGCCGGTGTACCGCTCCGACAACCAATTAATCGGCACTGCCCAGATCGCCAACTCCAGTGTCGGCGAATGCGCGGAGAAATTCTTCTCCTACCGGCTCTTCGATACCGTGCCCGACCCGACGATGCCAGAATCCGCTGCTTTCAACGGCGGCAAGACCTGGGTGCTGCCGAAATACCGCAACTTGACCAGTTCCCTGCA
>JAISCH010000149.1 GCA_031265725.1 Propionibacteriaceae bacterium | reverse complement strand
GATCAGGGCGTCCTCGGCGGCGCGCAACCCGGTCTCGTCCGTCTTGCGCTTGGCCCGCTCATAGGCCTCCTCGATACGGGCCGGATGGATCCGTCCGTCAGCCACCAAGTCGACTAAGGCGACTCGGGCGGTCTCGCGGCGCACCGGGTCGAAACTCGACAGCAGCACCGAGCCCGGAGTGTCGTCAATCATCACATTGACTCCGGTGATCTGCTCGAAGGCCCGGATATTGCGGCCCTCCCGGCCGATGATCCGGCCCTTCATCTCCTCGCCGGGCAGCGCGACCATCGCCACCGACGACTCGGTAGTCACCTCAGCCGCCACTCGTTGAATGGCGCCGACCACGATCTCCCGGGCGCGGGTCTCCCCCTCCCGGCGGGCGCGGGACTCGATATCGCGGGCCAGTTGCGCCCCGCGCAACCTGGTGTCCTTTTCGAGCTGGGCCAACAATTCCTGCCGGGCGGCCTCGGGCGGCAATTCCGCTATCCGGCCCAATTCGTTCAGCCGCTCAGCCTCGGCTTCCTCCAACGCCTCCTGTTGCTCCCGCAAAGCCCTGGACTGCTTCGCCAACTGCTTCTCCAGCCGGTCCAACTGTTCCTGACGCCGGTTCAATTCCTTGTTCGGGCCAGTGTCCGCTTTGCGCAACCGCAAGATCAGATAGCCGATGACACTCGCAAGCACCACCACAACCACAACGAACATGATCATCATCCAGGTGACCATGTCCAAATCGGGGATCCCCATGCCACACTCCTGCCTGTCCGCAGGTACGCCAAGTGGACGCGAAATCGGCGGTACGCCGAAACGTACGCCGTCAAAAGCGAGGTTCAGTCCTCAGTCAAATTTCAAATCCACGGTGTCCACTAAGCACACCTTGCACCCAGCCTACTCCGCTGCGCTAGCGCTAAAAAGAGAAAACCTGACTGAGGCAGCACAAAGTTCGTCCTTTAGTCCAGACATTCCGAGAACCCTGCCGACCGAATTCGCCGGGCAGCGCGACACTCAGCGCGCAAACGCTAGGCTAGCTCGTCCAAGACTTCGCGCAGGACGCGGGCCACCACTTCGCCGCTGAAGCCGCGCCGGGCCAGCATGCCGCCCAGGCGGCGGTAGGCAGTCTGGCGGTCCAGGCCGGTCATCGTCCGGGCCTTCTTCGTCGCCAGGGCGAGGGCGGAATCGTAGTCGGCCTCAGCGGGGAATTGCTCCAAGGCGGTCTCGATCTCATCCTCGGCCACTCCTTTGCCGCGCAGGTCTTGGACGATCACCCGACGGCTGCGCAATCTGTTCCGCCCGGAGGTGGCCACGCTTTGGGCGAAGGATTTGTCGTCGAGCAGGCCGACCTCGCTGAAGCGCTCCAAGACCGCGAGTGCGACTGCCTCGGGGACATTGCGCTTGGCCAGCGCCTTGCGCAATTCCTCCCGGCTGCGGGCCCGGGTGGTCAACTGGCGCAGCGCTATCTCGCGGGCCACCGAGAGCTGGGTCTCAAAATCCACTTCCGCTGGCGGTTCCGGCTCAAACTGATCCTGACTCATCGCCACCTATCCGTCACCTCTGTTGCTAAAATCCCAGCGCACTCCACACTCCATCGCTGCGCGACCGGAGCCAAGACGCCGCACCGGGCTAGAACTTGACTTCGCCGGTCTCCGGGTCGACATCCTCCGGCACCTCGGCACCAACACCCAACTGGGTGAGGATGCGCTGCTCGATCTGCTCGGCGACAGCGGGATTATCTTTCAGATAGGTGCGGGCGTTCTCCTTGCCCTGGCCGAGTTGATCGGACTCATAGGTGAACCATGACCCGGCCTTGCGGATGATGCCGCAGTCCACACCCATGTCGATCAGCGAGCCCTCCCGAGAGATGCCAAAGCCGTAGAGGATGTCGAACTCGGCCTGCTTGAACGGCGGGGCCACCTTGTTCTTCACCACTTTGACCCTGGTGCGGTTGCCCACCATGTCGGTGCCGTCCTTCAACGTCTCAATACGACGCACGTCCAGCCGGACAGACGAGTAGAACTTCAAAGCCCGCCCACCGGTCGTCGTCTCCGGGGAGCCGAACATGACGCCGATCTTCTCCCGCAACTGGTTGATGAAGATCGCCGTGGTGTTGGCAGAATTCAAAGCCCCGGTCATCTTGCGCAGGGCCTGGCTCATCAAGCGGGCCTGCAGGCCAACGTGAGAGTCGCCCATCTCGCCCTCGATCTCAGCCTTCGGCGTGAGCGCGGCCACGGAATCTATCACGATCAGCGCCAAGGCACCAGAACGCACCAACGTGTCGGCTATCTCAAGGGCCTGCTCACCGTTGTCCGGCTGGCTGACCAGCAGGGCGTCAGTGTCCACTCCGAGCCGGGCGGCGTATTCAGGATCGAGCGCATGCTCCGCGTCGATGAAGGCGCAGATACCACCCTCGGACTGTGCACTGGCGATGGCGTGCAGAGCGACGGTCGTCTTTCCCGAAGACTCCGGGCCATAGATCTCCACGATCCGCCCACGCGGCAGCCCGCCAATGCCGAGAGCGACATCCAAGGCGATAGACCCAGTGGGGATCACCTCCATCGGCTGTCTGGTCTGGTCACCCAGCCGCATGATTGAACCGCGCCCGTGGGCTTTCTCGATCTGCGCTAACGCCGCCTGCAGTGCCTTCTCACGATCCGCACTCGCCATGTTCTTGTCCTTCCATCAGTTGACGTTAGTCACCTTAGAGACCGCCACCGACAATTTGCCGACAGCTTTCACTGCTGTGGAGAACTCGCCTCCGGCCGAGCAGTTATCCACAGCCTAGAGGAACATGTGTTCGAAAACTTGTAGACACGCCGTACCGCGTCAACGCTCGCTCTCGGGCAATTCCAACACGGCGCAAATCTCGCGCCAGATAGTTTTACAGCCGATTCCAGCGGCCAACGCCTCCACCACCGTGCGCTCACCGAGCGCGGAGATGACCAGATTGGACGCCCAAGTGGCGGCATAGTCAGCGCCGAGCTGGTGGCTCAACCTCGACCACAACTCGGCCTCGGGCATCATGCCGCCCGGCGCATCACCAGCGACGTCCGCGCGTCCAGCCGCTCGATGACCAGTTGCAGCACTTCGAGCAGAGTGACGCCGTGCGCCTCACAGATCGCGGACAACATCTCGGAGGATGCCTCCTTGCGTCCGCGCTCAACCTCGGACAGATAACCCAGACTCACCAACGCCTTGGTGGAGACTTCGCGCAGCGTCATCCCTTTATCCAGCCGCAGATCGCGCAGCACTTCGCCGAGGACCTCTCGCAGGAGGGTTGGACGTTCGCGCAATTGGTGGACCATGACTAAATCTTACCGTTCTGTTGTGTTGTCTGCTCGTTAGAGCCATCTTAGTGACTGGAATTGAGCCGACTGGCCTTTTCAAGCGAGGCTCCGGCAAAGCGCCTAGCCATGATATTGCCTGGCCCAAGGTTACTTTGCTGTTGCCTCACGCCTATAACAACGCTCGCCGACAGCGCGTTATTCCTTATCAAAGGCCAAGTGCGGCGGCCAAGGCATCCAGTGCCGCGCTGACGCTCTGCGCGCGGATGAGCTCCCGGCTGCCAGTGAAATCGAAACGATGCCCACAGAACTGCGGCGTCGCCGTTCCAACGCCGGGACCGGCGACCCCGATCCATACCTCCCCGACCGGATGGCAGTCCTGCTGGTCGGGTCCGGCGACGCCGGTGGCGGACAATGCCCAGTCGGCCCCAGTTATCCGTCGCACGCCGAGCGCGAGCTCGACAGCGGTCCGTTCCGAAACCGGGCCATACGCCGCAAGGACTTCCTCCGGAACCCCGGCGAGCAACTGCTTCATCGGCGTCTGATAGCTGACCACCCCGCCCCGGAAGACTTTCGACGCGCCCGGCACCGCCGTCAACGCCGCCGCCAGCAATCCCCCGGTCAGCGATTCCGCCGTGGCCAGGCTCAATCCCCGCCTGGTCAGGCAGTCGATGACCCGCTCAGCCATCGTCGTCCCCCTTGGTCGGCTGGGTCGCCTGGGAGCGCAGCACCATCGCCTCCCGGACGCACATCAGGCCGGTGACCACGGTGAGCACGAACGCCGCGCCCATCGTCAGATAGCCGAGCCATTCCATGAAAGCATTGCCGATTTTGAGCAGGTAGAGGATCAGCGCGACCGACTGGAGGAAGGTCTTCAGCTTCCCACCGGCCTGCGCCGCCATCACCCCGTATTTGAGCATGGCCACCCGCATCCAGGTGACGCCCCATTCCCGGACCAGGATGACGATGGTCACCCACCAGGGCAGTTCACCGAGGATACTCAACGAGACGAACGCGGCCCCGGTGAGCACTTTGTCGGCGATGGGATCCCACAACTTCCCGAAATCGCTGATCAGATTGTATTTGCGCGCCAGTCTCCCGTCGAAGAAGTCGGTGAGAATAGCCACGGTGAACGCGATGGCAGCCGCCAGCCGCCACTGCCAGAGCGTCGGCTGCCAGAACAGCAGGACGATGAATACCGGCACCAGGACCAGCCGCAGGACGGTGAGCGCATTCGGCACCTGCCTCAGCCAGCGACCAGTCAATTCCGTCGTTGCCATCAGCCCTCCGTCAACTCTGCCACGAGGTCCACCCCGTCGTTGGCGACGACCTTGCCCAAAACTAGATCGCCGGGAACGAGCATACGCCGCCTTCGCGCCGGTTTGGCGTCCGCTCCGTATTCGATCCGGGTGATCCCGTCGGACGGCCCCTGCTGCGCGGCCCGGCCCAGGTCCGCGCCCTCGACCAGGATCGGGACGAGTTGGGCTATCCGGTCCTCGGCCCGCTGCGCCATCAATTCGTCGACCAGGCTCGTTATCCACTCCACCCGTCCAGCAATCTCGTCAGCGTCCAACTGCCCATCCAAGCTGTAGCCCTCGGTGCCCTCCTCGTTGGAATAGCCGAAGACGCCGATGGCGTCCAACCGCGCCGCAGTCAGGAATTCGGCCAATTCCTCCAAGTCGGACTCGGTCTCGCCCGGAAAACCGACGATCACATTCGTCCTGATCCCGGCAGCGAGATTCCGGGAACGAATCGACTCCAGCAATTCCAAGAAGGACTCGGCGTCCCCGAAACGACGCATCCGGCGCAAGACCGGCGCGGCGGCATGTTGGAAGGGCAGGTCGAAATATGGCAGCACATGCTCGGTGCCGCAGATCGCGTCGATCAGGGCCGGACGCAACTCGGCCGGCTGCAAGTACGTCATCCTGATCCACTCCAAGCCGTCCACATGCGACAGCTCGGCCAGCAGTTGCGCCGGTTGCACGCCGGGCAGGTCTTTGCCGTACGAGGTCGAATTCTCGCTGACCAGCAGCACTTCCTTGACACCCTGGTCCACCAGCCAGCGCGCCTCGGCCACCACGTCGGCGGGCGGCTTGGACAGATAGGCCCCGCGAAATGCCGGGATGGCGCAGAAAGCGCAACGCCGATCGCAGCCGGAGGCGATCTTCAACGCCGCGCTGGGGCTGTTGTCCAGCCGGCTACGGACGACCTTGCGGTAGCCGGGCTCCGGCAGCGCCGGGTCCGGGAGAGTCCGTTGCCGGGAGGCCGGGCTGATCGGCAGCAGTCCGCGCCGGTCTTGGGGCTGATGGGCGGTGACGGTCCCACCGCTGGCGATCCGGCGCAGCCGTTCAGCGATCTCGGGATAGTCGTCAAAGCCCAGCACGGCGTCGGCCTCCGGCAATTCAGCGGCCAGCTCGGCCCCGTAGCGCTCAGCCAGGCAGCCCGCCACCACCACATGCTTCACGCCGTCGGCTTGCCTCAGTTCAGCGGCGGCCAGAATCTGGTCGATGGAGTCTTTCTTGGCGGCGTCGATGAACCCACAGGTGTTGACCAAGATGGTGTCCGCGTCGGTGGGCTCGTCCGCCATGACGAAACCACCGGCCACCAGCCGTCCGGCCAATTCCTCAGCATCCACATCGTTGCGAGCGCAACCCAGCTTGACCAGATAGACCTTGTGCGTGTCGCTAACCTGAGCGGAGATTATTCAGCACCTCATCCAATTCGTCCGGCTTCACCAGAACCTCACGGGGTTTCGACCCCTCTGACGGCCCGACGATACCGCGATTTTCCAAAATGTCCATCAATCGGCCAGCCTTGGCGAATCCGACCCGCAGTTTCCGCTGCAGCATCGAGGTGGAGCCCAACTGCAGGTTGACGATGAGCTGGGCGGCTTCCAGGACTAGCTCCAGGTCGTCTCCAATATCCTCAGCGACGGTCTTGGCGGCACTCGCCTGGGTGACGTCGGAGAAGAATTGCGGGGTCGCCTGTGCTGACACATGCCGCACCACGGCCCTGATCTCCGACTCCGACACCCACGCGCCCTGCACCCGCAGCGGCTTGGACTGGCCCATCGGCAGGAAGAGCGCATCGCCCATGCTGACCAGCTT
>JAISCH010000147.1 GCA_031265725.1 Propionibacteriaceae bacterium | reverse complement strand
CAGGGCGTTCACCAAGGTGGCAGCGACCTGTTCGGAGGGCTGGGTGCCGGATTCCACGACGCCGATCAGGGCGAAGCCGAGCTTTCCGGCCAGGCCGATGATAGGCGGGGCGTCCGTGGCGGGAGCGGGAGCTTCGGCTTGAATCCAGGTGCCATCGTCGTCGGGACGGTTGGTGTTGCGGATGTTGATCGGGATGCCCGCCGCACGCACTGGCTCGACCGCCGCCTCGTGCAGCACCGAGGCACCCATGACACTCAACTCGTGCAAGTCCGCGTAGGAGATGACCGGGATACCGGCCGGAGACTCCACGATGCGCGGATCGGCCATCAGCACGCCGGACACGTCCGTCCAGTTCTCGTAAACATCGGCTTGGACGGCCCGGGCCACCAGTGCGCCGGTGATGTCCGAGCCGCCACGGGTGAACGTCTTGACCTGGCCGGTCGGCTTGGCCCCGTAGAAACCGGGGACGACCGCGTGGTCGAGTTGTCCCAGCGCCTGGACCAGGGCGGTGTTCGTCTCCTCGGGCAGGAAACCGCCGTCAGCGTCGAAACAGATCACACTGGCGGCGTCCACGAAGGGCCAACCGAGTTTGGCGGCGATGATCTTGGCGTTCAGATACTCGCCACGGCTGGCGAAGTAGTCCGGGCCGTCACCGGCTGCGAGGTGCTGCTCGATCCTGGCAAACTCCGCCGCCAACTCGAAAGCCACCCCGAGGTCGGCCACGATCTCGGCATAGCGGTCTTTGATCTGGGCCAGGGTGGCCTGGTAGTCGCCGCCAGCCAGAGCGTGCAGCCGGTACAGCAGATCAGTGATCTTCACATCTGCGCCGGACCGCTTGCCTGGCGCAGAGGCCACCAGGAAGCGTCGTTCCGGCTCAGCGGCAACGATGGCTAGCGCCTTCTCGATCTGAGCGGCCTCAGCCAGGCTGCTGCCCCCGAACTTGACTACCTTGGTGGTCACCTGGAACTCCTTAGCGTTGATCCCGCGACTCGCCTCGCTCCCGCAGGAAGGTTGGAAACGACTGCTCAGCTACCCGAGCGGGTCACTTGAGCAGCAATTGCGCGATCTGGACGGCGTTGGTGGCAGCGCCCTTGCGGGTGTTGTCAGCGACGTTCCAGAAGTTGACGCCAGAGTCGACCGAGAAGTCGCGGCGCAAGCGGCCGACGTACACCTCGTTGCGACCCGCGATATCACGCGGCAGCGGATAGACCGAGTTGGCCGGATCGTCCTGGATGACGATGCCAGGAGCGGCGGCCAGCACCTCGCGCACCTCGGCGATATCAGCGAAGGGACGTTCGAACTCGACGTTGATCGACTCGGAGTGGGCGTAGTAGACCGGGACCCGGACGGTGGTGGCAGTCACCTTGATGTTGTAGTCACCGAGGATCTTGTGGGTCTCGTCGATCATCTTCATTTCCTCTTTGGTGTAGCCGTTGTCCTCGAATACATCGATCTGCGGCAACACATTGAAGGCGATTGGATGCGGGTAGGCGCCCAGCAGGTCGTTGCCCTTGATGCCCTCTTCGAGGTCCTTCAGGCCCTTTACGCCAGAACCGGACACGGCCTGATAAGTGGAGTAGACCACGCGCTTGATGCCGAAGGCGTCCTGCAACGGCTTGAGCGAGACGACGGCCTGGATGGTCGAGCAGTTCGGGTTGGCGATGATGCCCTTGGGCCGGTTGTTCACCTCGGCCGGGTTGACCTCCGGAACCACCAGCGGGCACTGCGGATCCATCCGCCACTGGGAGGAGTTGTCGACCACGATGGTGCCGTGCGCGGCTGCGATGGGCGCGAATTTGGCGGAGGTGCCGCCCCCAGCGGAGAACAGCGCGATATCGATATCGCCGCCATCGAAGGAATGCTCAGTCAGCTCTTCCATCACCCATTCGCGGCCGTCGAACTGCAGCGGCTGCCCGGCCAGCTCGGCGCGCTCCAACATGCGGACTTCGTTGTAGGGGAATTTGAACTCCTCCAGCACGGTCCGGAAAGTCGTCCCGACGACTCCAGCGGCCCCGACGAGTGCGATATTCGGCTTGCTCATATCACCCATGATATTTTTTCTCCTTGATTAGTTTTTGGCGCAACGAGTGAAGATTCTACTCGCTTGGTCGGCAGTGTGGTTCCAAGTGATGCCTGCTGAGCGCCGCTCGTCCAGGCACTAGTTGAATCAACACCGGGTTTTCGAGACTTGGAACGGTGAACCGGCCGCTCAGGCCCGGTCCTTGGTGGCGGCGTCGATTGCGATAATGTCACTGAGCAGCGCGTAAGCCGTCTCGGTGCGACCGGCTCCCGGCCCACTAACAGTCACCTTGCCCAAATACTTAGTGTCGAAGGTGACCGCGTTGGCCGATCCGGACACTCCGGCGAGCGGATGGGCGGCGTCCAGCAGCGCCGGTGCTACTCGGGCCGAAACGCTGCCGTCGGCGTTCAGCTTGCCGGAGCCGATCAGCTTCCAGTGCTTGCCCCCGGCCGTCGCCGCAGCCACGGCTTCCGGGGTGATCCCGGTGATCCCTTCCACGGACACGTCGCCTGTCGAGAGCCTGGCTCCCAGCAGTTCGTTGGACAGGATGGTGACCTTCAGCCGCACGTCGCCGCCGCCGATATCCGCAGTCGGATCGGCTTCGGCAAAGCCAAGTTCTTGGGCTTCCTTGATGGCGGCGGCCTGGTCGAGCCCAGCCTCCATGCGGCCCAGGATGTAGTTCGACGTGCCGTTGAGGATGCCCTCGAAAGCGGTGATGCCCGCGCCAGCCAGCGGACCGTGCGCCAGCCGGATGACCGGCGTCCCGCTCATCACCGCGCCCTCGTATTCGAAGTGGACGCCGTTCGCAGCGGCCAGCGCCTTCAACTCGGCCCCGGCGAATGCCACCGGCCCCTTGTTTGTGGTGCAGGCCGACTTTCCGGACTCCAGCGCCCAGCGGATATGCGACAAGGCTGGCTCGCCGTCTGCGGGATTGGTGAATGTCGCCTCGGCGATTATGTCAGCCGACACGGTGCGGATGACCTCCTCGTTGGAACACGTCTCGGACCCACCGGGGAATCCGGCGAAGGTTTCACCCGGTGCCATTGCGAAGACATCTGACAACCCGACACCATCGGCGTTGACCAGGGAGCCGAAGCGCAGGTCGGTGATCGCGGTGACCCGTAAAGTGAAGCCGAGTTCTGCGGCGAGCCCGGCCCCGTCATGATGAATTATTTCAGCCAGGGCGCGGTTGACACCCCCAAATCCGATCAGGGCGACAT
>JAISCH010000073.1 GCA_031265725.1 Propionibacteriaceae bacterium | reverse complement strand
AATGCTTCACGGGTGGCCAGGGCTTGCCGGTAGAACTCCAGGGTTGAGCCGGGGTGTCCGTCCTGAACGGAGACGGCGTAGTCAGCGAACCAGGCAGGCTGGGGGAGATGTGCGCCGTCGGCCCCGAAACCGAATGAACTCCCGCTGGCCTGCCAGGGGATCGGAACCCGGCAGCCGTCTCGTCCGATGTCGAACCCCGGACTGCGGAAGAATGTCGGGTCCTGCCGGTCGGAGGCGGCCAAATCGACCACCTCGGGCAGGCCGAGTTCCTCACCTTGATAGAGATAGCACGATCCGGGCAACCCGAGCAGGAACAGGGTCGCCGCCTTGGCCCGGCGCAGGCCCAAAGCGCGATCCTCGACCGGCTGCTGGCCGCCAGTCAACAGCCAACGCCGATCCCGGTCCCAGGTGGGGCCTTGGCCACCGCCGCTGTATGGAGCCGATGGGTCGGTCAGCGGCAGCCCGTAACGGGAGGCGTGCCGGACGACATCGTGGTTGGAGAGCACCCAAGTGGACGAGGAACCCGATTTCGCGGCTGATTCCAGGTTCTCACTGACGATCCGCTTGAAGTCGTCGGCCCGGAAGTCGGCGCGCAGCAGGTCGAAATTGAACGCCTGTCCCAGTGACGCGCTGGTGGCGTAGCGGGCGCGGCGTTCGGGAATCTCCACCCATACCTCAGCCACCGCAGCTTTTGGCGGATGGTAGGAGTTGAAGATTTCCCGCCACTCGGCGTAAATCTCGTCCACCTCGTCGCGGTCGTAGTAGGGGTGGTTCGGTCCGGCCGGTATCGCCGCCAACTCGGCGGCGCTGGGCAGCGGGTCGGCGGAGAAGTCTTTGGCCAGGCCGAAGGCGACATCCACCCGGAAGCCGTCCACGCCCCGGTCCGCCCAGAAACGCAGGGTTTTGCGGAAGTCGGCGCGGACCTCCGGATTGGCCCAATTCCAGTCGGGCTGTTCCGGGGTGAAAAGGTGGAAGTAGAACTGTCCGTCGCCCACCGGCTCCCAGGCCGACCCGCCGAAGGTGGCCCGCCAATCCGAGGGCGGCTGGCTCTGGTCCGGCCCCAGCCCGTCCCGGAAGATATAACGATCCCGCTCGGCGGAGCCTTTGCGGCTGGCCAATGCCGCCCGGAACCACTCATGCCGGTTCGAGGAATGATTGGGCACGATGTCCACGATCACTTTGATGCCCGCACCATGCAATGCCGTCACCATCTGGTCGAAGTCGGCCAAGGTGCCGATCCGTGGATCGACAGCGCGGTAGTCGTCAACGTCATAGCCGCCATCGGCCAACGCGGAGGGATAGAACGGACTCAGCCAGACGGCGTCCACGCCCAGTTCGCGCAGATAGCCGATCCGAGAGGTTATCCCAGCCAGGTCACCGATACCGTCCCCATTGGAATCAGCGAAAGATCGCGGATAGATCTGATAGACAACGGCGTCGCGCCACCATTCGGCGTTCTTCAACTCTGCTTCGGCGGCCATGGCTCCCTCGCTGAAATAGATGTGTGAGACCTAACTATATGGCTGCACGGACTAACGCGCCCGGGATGAGTTGGGTGGGTGGCGCGGCACTGACCGCCGCACAGCTTGTAGACTGGCGTTCGCTATCTGGAGGTGAGGCGTGTTCGACACTCTGCAAGACAGGCTGACTGCGGCGTTCCGTGGGCTGCGCGGGAAGGTGCGGCTGACTGACGCGGATATTGACGAAACCATGCGCGAGATTCGGATCGCGCTGCTGGAGGCAGATGTCAATCTCAGCGTGGTCAAGGATTTCATCCAGGCAGTCAGGGAGCGTGCCCGGGGCCAGGAAGTGCATGCCGCGCTGAATCCGGGACAGCAGATCCTCAAGATCGTCAACGAAGAGCTCGTCGCTATTCTCGGCGGGGAGAATCGTCCGCTCAGCTTCGCCAAGCAGCCGCCCACGGTGATCATGCTCGCCGGCTTGCAAGGCTCCGGCAAAACCACCCTGGCTGGGAAGCTGGGCAAGTGGTTGGCCGAGCAGGGCCATTCCCCACTGTTGGTGGCTGCGGACTTGCAACGCCCGAACGCGGTGAACCAATTGCAAGTGGTGGGTGAACGCGCGGGAGTGCATGTCTTCGCCCCGGAGCCGGGGAATGGGGTCGGCGATCCGGTGCGGGTCGCCCGTGACGCGCTGTCCCATGCGCGGTCAAAGCTCTATGACGTGGTGGTCGTGGACACGGCGGGCCGACTCGGGGTGGATGCCGAGTTGATGCGGCAGGCGGCCGATATCAGGGACGCGGTCAGCCCGGACGAGATTTTATTCGTGGTCGACGCGATGATCGGCCAAGACGCGGTGAACACCGCCAAGGCCTTCGCTGAGGGCGTCGGCTTCGATGGGGTGGTGCTCTCCAAGCTGGACGGCGATGCCCGAGGCGGCGCGGCCCTCTCCATCGCCAAGGTCACCGGCAAACCGATCATGTTCGCCTCCAACGGCGAAGGCTTGGGCGATTTCGACGCCTTCCACCCGGATCGGATGGCCTCCCGCATTCTCGACATGGGCGATCTGCTCACCCTGATCGAGCAGGCACAACGGAATTTCGACACCGAGGAGACTGCGAGGGCCGCGCAGAAATTGCTCCAGGGCAAGGGCGATTTCGGTTTGGACGATTTCCTCGCTCAGATGCAGCAAGTGCGCAAACTCGGGCCGTTGAGCAAAATCATGGGGATGATGCCCGGCATGGGGCAGATGAAGGGCCAGTTGGACAATTTCGATGAACGCGAGGTTGACCGGATTGAGGCGATCATCTATTCGATGACCCCGGCCGAACGGGCCAATCCGGCGATGCTGAACGGTTCCCGGAGAGCGCGGATAGCCAATGGCTCCGGCACCAAGGTGTCTGATGTGAATTCGTTGATCAGCCGGTTCGACCAGGCCAAGAAGATGATGTCGTCGATGGGGGCGATGATCCCCGGCATGCAGCGCCGTCCAGCCAAGCAGGCGGCGAGGAAGAAGCCGAAGAAGGGCCGTAAAGTGTCCGGGAATCCGGCCAAGCGGGCGGGGGAGGCCGTTGGCACGATTCCTGCCGGGCCGGAGACCTCGGCGCTGCCGACTAGTCCCTTTGGCGTCCCGTCCTTCGGTCCGGGCCAGACTGACCTCAGCAAGGCGATGGGAGATTTCCAATTGCCGCCCGACTTGCAGCAGTTGTTCGATCAGCAGAACCGCAGTTAGGAAAGCCCCGCTATGAGCCAGCCTTTGCATCTGCGCGGCGTCGTTCTGCCGCAGGGGGAGCCGCGCGAGCTATGGATAGCCGACGGGACGATCCACACCGAGCCCGTGCCGGGGGCGCAGACGATCTGTACCGAGGGCTGGATCATGTCCGGACTGGTCGACGCGCACTGCCATATCGGGTTGGGTATCGAGGGCGCGGTCAGCGTGGAGACTGCCCGGGCGCAGGCGGTGGCGGACCGGAACGCCGGGGTGTTGTTGATCCGAGACGCCGGCTCGCCGTCCGACACCCATTGGATCGATGACGAGGCCGGCCTGCCCAGGATCGTCCGCGCTGGACAGCATATCGCCGCGCCGAGGCGCTATCTGCGCAATCTGGGCGTGGAGGTCCCCCCGGAGCAGTTGGCCGACCAAGTCGAGATCGAGGCCCGGCGCGGGGATGGCTGGGTGAAGCTGGTGGGGGACTGGATCGACCGGTCCGCTGGGGATATCGAACCGCTCTGGCCAGCGGACATCGCCGCCCAGGCGATAGCGCGGGCGCACCAGGTGGGTGCCAGGGTGACCGCCCACTGCTTCGCGGAACAGTCGGTGCAAGAGTTGGTCAGAGCCGGGATCGACGGCATCGAGCACGGCACCGGGCTGGATGACGACACGATAGCCCTGATGGCCGAGGCGGAGGTGGCCTTGGTGCCGACCTTGATAAATATCAACAACTTCCCGCAATACGCCGAACCGGCTAAGCAGAAATTCCCCAACTATTTCGCCCACATGGAGGACTTGTACCGCCGCCGCCGCCAGACGGTCGGCAAGGCGCGCGAGGCCGGAGTCGGGATCTACGCTGGGACGGACGCGGGCACAGTCATCAAGCATGGGCGGGTCCCGGACGAGATCATCGAATTGGCCAAGGTCGGCGGCGCTGAATTCGCCTTGGGGGCGGCAAGCTGGCGTTCCCGCGAGTGGTTGGGCGCTCCTTCGACGTTGGACGACGGCGACTGGGCCGATCTGGTCGTCTACGCCGCCGATCCCAGGGTCGAGCTGGAAGTGGTGCGGCATCCGAGCCTGATCGTCTTGCGCGGCCAACTTGTCGACCCCAATTTGGGCTGAGTTAAGAGGTCGCGCCAATAGGATGGCTTGACTCGCGGCGGGATAATGGCGCGACCTCTAAGAGCAGAACTGGCTGTTGGGGGCAGTTTCTGGCACAATGGTTTGCGCTTCTGTGCTTGGTGGCGCCCTCTCAACGCCGCTCAGTGCGGAACTAGCCGAAGTTGGTTGCCGTTGCCCCACAGCGGTCGCTGGCTTCATCCGTTCGGTCTGGTGACAACACCAGACCTTATTCCATAGGAGATACCACACTCGTGGCTGTCAAGATTCGTCTGAAGCGACTCGGCAAAATCCGCACCCCGCACTATCGCATTGTCGTGATGGATTCCCGCATCAAGCGGGATGGCCGGGCAATTGAAGAAATCGGCATCTATCATCCCAAGAACGATCCATCGGTGATCGAAGTAAAGTCTGAGCGCGTCCAATACTGGCTCTCTGTAGGTGCCCAGCCCACTGAGGCTGTGGTGGCGATCCTGCGGCGCACCGGCGATTGGCAGAAGTTCACCGGGGAGGATTCCCCGTCCGGCGTGACGCCACAGAAGTCGCGCAAGGACAAGGTGGAACTGTTCAATATCGCCCTGGCTGAGGCTGACGCCGAACCGGCGACCACTGCTATTTCCAAGTCCAGGAAGCAGCAGAGCGCTGAGGCGGAAGCCGAGGCAGTCGCCGAGCCCGCTGAGCAGCCTGCTGAAGAGGCCTGACCATGTTGGCTGAGGCACTAGAGCATCTGGTCCGCGGCCTGGTAGTCCATCCAGACGACGTCAAGGTCACCCGGACCAATCGGGGCCGGGCTGGCACCTTGGAGGTCCGGGTAAACCCGGAGGATGTCGGCAAGGTGATCGGACGCCAGGGCCGGACCGCGACGGCTCTGCGCACGGTGATGGCGGCGCTGGCCGGGGATGAGCAGATCCGCATCGACTTCATCGATGTGGACCGCAAGCCTCGCCGGAGGTAATGTCCGCTCAAAAGCACCTTGGGTGGCAGGACTGTGCCGAATGGGCCGAGTCGGATGTCCGCTCGGAGCCTTGAAGGAGTGGCATGGACGTGATCGTCGGAACAGTGGGGAAAGCCCACGGGATCCGGGGCGAGGTCGTCATAGTGTCCCGCACTGACGACCCGCAGGACAGGTTCGCCGTCGGACGACAGTTGCGCCGAGGCGACGGGGGTTCGTTGTCGGTGGCGGCCATGCGCAGGCATGGCGGCGCTCTCGTGGTGGGATTCGCCGGAGTCACTGACCGTTCCGCTGCCGAGGCATTACGCGGCGCGGAGCTGTGGGTGAGCCTGGCCGATGAGCCGCCAGCAGCCGATTCGGATGAATTCCATGATTCCCACCTGATCGGGCTGCGGGCCTTAGACCAGCACGGCCAAGAGGTCGGGACGGTGCGAATGGTCCAGCATCTGCCCGCACAGGATGTGCTGGTGCTGGCCGGGGCCAATGGGGAACGATTGGTGCCATTCGTCACCGAGCTCGTGCCAGAAGTCGATATCCGGGCCGGTTATCTCACTATAAATGCTATTCCCGGCCTGCTCGCTGAATTGCCAGTCGCTGCGGAGGAGAACGATGCGGTTTGATGTGGTGACCATCTTCCCCGATTATTTCGCGCCGCTGTCGCTGTCGCTGGTCGGCAAGGCCGCTCAGGCCCAGATGGTGGAATTCGGGGTGCACGACCTGCGCGATTGGACCCATGATCGTCACCGCAGCGTGGATGATACGCCCTATGGCGGAGGTGCCGGGATGGTGATGAAAGCCGAGCCGTGGGGCGAGGCGCTCGACTCGTTGCTCTCCGCTACTGCCAGCAGCACGCTAACTGCCACCAGCGGTACCGCTACCGTCAGTAGCGCTCCCACGCTGATCGTGCCCACTCCAGCGGGACGGCCTTTCACTCAGGCCGATGCCGCCAGCTTCGCCGAGCAGGACTGGCTGATCATCGCCTGCGGGCGCTACGAGGGCATCGACCAGCGCGTCGTCGAGTACGCCCGGACGCGGATGCCGGTGGCCGAGGTGAGCTTGGGCGACTATGTGCTCAACGGTGGGGAAGTGGCCGCGTTGGCGATCATTGAGGCTGTCGTCCGGTTGCTGCCCGGAGTGCTCGGCAACCCGGAGTCCCTGTTGGAGGAGTCGCACGCCGCCGACCTGGACGGATTGCTGGAGTATCCGGTCTATAGCAAGCCGGCGTCTTGGCGGGGTTTCGACGTGCCCGAGGTGTTGCTCAGCGGCAACCACAAGGAGATCGCCAAGTGGCGTCATGCCCAGGCCTTGCGGCGCACCGAGGAGAATCGCCCGGACCTAATTTAAACAACGATAAAGTTGAATAAATATCGTTTTGGCTAGGTGCATCGGCTATTTTCCCGGCATTTAACTGCTGAGTTTTGCCCCTTTTGCCGATAAGTCGTCAGAAACGCCCGCGCTTTGTTAGGGTGTGTTCCGTGGCAACGAATCTAACTCCACATCAGCGGGCACTTAGGTCAACGGTGGCACTCAAGGCATTGATGGCCGTCACCGGTTTGTGCCTTGTCGCCTTCCTGCTGATGCATATGATCGGTAATCTGAAGATGTTCCTCGGCGAAGGGGAATTCAATCACTATGCCGAGTTCTTGAAGCAAGATGTGCTCTACCCAATCATTCCGCACGGTGTCTTTATCTGGCTGTTCCGATTTGGGTTGCTCGCCTTCATCTTGTTGCACATGTTCTCGGCTGTCACCTTGTGGCATCGGGCGGCCAAAGCTACGCCCACGAAGTACGAGACGAGGAAAAGGCTCTCACAGAGCTACGCGTCGCGTACGATGCGCTGGGGCGGCGTCATTCTGGCACTCGGCCTGATCTGGCATTTGATCCAATTCACGGTCGCGCCGAGTCATGGGTCGCCATTCGTCGCAGTCAAGACGGCATTCCAGAACCCGGCGTGGGTGGGGGTGTACCTGCTCTGGATCGGCGTGGTCTGCGTGCATATCAGGCATGGCTTCTGGAGCGCGTTCGCCACTCTCGGGATCAATACCAGCGCGCTGGCGAAGACTGTGTTGAATTGTTTGGCGTATCTAGTCGCTGGCCTGATCTTCCTCGGCTTCGCCGTCGTGCCCATCGCAATTCTCGCAGGAGGGATCCAGTAATGGCTCAGCAAGCAAAGGATTTTTACCGCTTGGGCGCGGATGTCAAAGACACCAAGGCCAATACCGCGCTTCCGATTGAGCAGATCTGGGCGGATCGGCAATTCCATGCCAAGCTGGTCAACCCCTCCAACCGGCGCAAGCTGACGGTCATCATCGTCGGCACCGGCCTGGCTGGCGGCGCGGCAGCCGCGTCCCTGGGCGAGGCCGGTTACTCAGTGGAGAACTTCTGCTATCAGGACTCTCCGCGGCGGGCGCACTCGATCGCGGCTCAGGGCGGCATCAACGCGGCGAAGAATTACCGCAATGACAACGACTCCGTGCACCGGTTGTTCTATGACACGGTCAAGGGCGGCGACTACCGGGCGCGCGAGACCAACGTTCATCGGCTGGCTGAGGTCAGCGCGAATATCATCGACCAGTGTGTCGCCCAGGGCGTTCCATTCGCCCGTGACTACGGCGGCCTGCTGGACAACCGCTCGTTCGGCGGCGTTCAGGTGCAGCGCACTTTCTACGCCCGGGGGCAGACCGGCCAGCAGTTGCTGATCGGTGCTTATCAGGCGTTGGAGCGCCAGGTGGACGCCGGCTCAGTGAAGATGCATACCCGGCACGAGATGCTTGATCTCATCGTGGTCGACGGCCGTGCTCGCGGCATCGTCACCAGGGATATGGTGACCGGTGAGATCGAGACTTGGATCGGTGACGCGGTCGTGCTCGCCACTGGCGGCTATGGCAACGTGTTCTTCCTGTCCACCAATGCGATGGGCTGCAACAACACCGCCAACTGGCGCGCTCATCGCAAGGGAGCCTATTTCGGGAATCCGTGCTATACCCAGATTCACCCGACTTGCATCCCGGTGCATGGCGACACCCAATCGAAACTGACCCTGATGTCCGAGTCGTTGCGTAACGATGGCCGGATCTGGGTTCCGAAGAAGGCTGAGGACGCCACCAAAGACCCCAGGCAAATTCCGGAG
>JAISCH010000040.1 GCA_031265725.1 Propionibacteriaceae bacterium | reverse complement strand
GTCGCAACCCTACCCTGGGCAGCAGCCCTATCCGGGCCAGCCGCAACCGCAGTACCAGGTGCGGCAGCCACAGCCGTATCCCCAGCAGCCACAGCCGCAATATCAAGTGCGGCAGCTCTACTACCCGGCACCTGGTCCGCAGCAGCCTGGCGGCTACTTCGTCCGGCCCCCGCGGAAAAAGAGCCCACTGCGCGCCTTGGTCTTGGCCGCAGTGGGCGTATTCGTGACGGCGGGCTTCTTCATCTCGCTGGCAAGTTTCCTCTCCAGCAACGGCGATCCCGTTGTTCGTCCGACTTATAATCCAGCTTCGTGGACGCCTGCGCCAGACCCTGATCCGGACCCGGACCCAGACCCCACCAATCCAGTGCCTCCCGGTCCAGACAATCCGGACGTGCCGGAGCCGGACCGGAATCCGCCACCGTTGCCGATGCCGGAGACTTATACCGAGGCCACCCAGCTCATTGAGGACAATCCCGTCTACTATCAGTCGGTGGCGGCGGTCGATTGTGGCATCGACAAGATAGACGCCTCCAAAGCGTCCAAGAAGGAATTGGAAGCTCATCTGAATGAATTGACCAGATGCCTGTGGCAGGTGTGGAATCCGCCGCTGACCCAGGCTGGCTTCGCCTTGCCCCGTCCGCCAGTGACCGTTTATGGATCGTCGGTTTCGACGGCCTGTGGCAAAGCCGAGGATCACAACGCCGTCTATTGCAGCGGTGACCAGCGCATCTACTACGCCCAGAATCTTTACGAGACCTTCCCGAAGAAATTGCGCGCGGAGCCTTTCGTCGCTGACACCGTGATAGCGCATGAATTCGGCCACGCGATCCAGGCGCGTACTGCCATTCTGATTGCGGAGCGGGCTTGGGAGGAGCGGGAATCCACCTCGGAGGCGAAGGCTAACGAGTACTCCCGGCGTACGGAGATGCAGGCGGACTGCTTGGCGGGCATGTTCACCTCGGCCGTGGCCGTCGCCAACAATATGAGCGACGGCAATCTGAAAACTATGTCAGATTTGATCTACAACACTGGGGACGATGTGCTCAACGGCAAGAAGGATTATTCCGCTGGACACGGCACCGGGAAGGCCAGGCAGCGTTGGTTCGTCGCTGGCCAGCAGAGCACTCAACTCGGGACGTGCAACACCTTCACCGCTGAGTCGGCACAAGTGCGCTGAACTGTCTGCAGTGCGCTGAGCCGTCCTCGTCTCGTCTTTGGCGAAAGCTGGTCAGCGACCGGCAGGACGGGCCGGGCTCAGTTGCTCAACAGGGCGGTGGCCACGGCGGCAACGCCCTCACCGCGACCAGTCAGCCCCAAGCCATCGCTGGTGGTGGCCGACACGCTCACTGGGGCACCCACGGCTTCGCTGAGGACCGCCTCGGCCTCTTTCCGACGCGGGGCTAGCTTGGGAACGTTGCCGATCACCTGGACGGCGACGTTCACCACGCTGAAACCAGCGGATTTGAGCAGTTGAACGGTCGCGGTGATGAAACGCACTCCAGCGGCATTCTCCCAAGCTGGGTCGCTGGTGCCGAAGTTGCTGCCGATATCGCCCATTCCGGCTGCGGAGAGCAGCGCGTCACAGATGGCGTGGGCAGCCACGTCGCCATCAGAATGTCCGGTCAGCCCTTGCGGCTCGGCGGGGAAACGCACTCCGGCGACCCACATCGGCACCCCCACAGCCAAGCTGTGCACATCGGTGCCGATTCCAATCCTGAGACCCATCGGGCACAGTCGCCTAGCGGTCCAGCGGTTTAGTCAAAACCTCGTCCAGCAAGATTTCGGCCCGGTCCTCGGCCACCTTCTCAGCCAGCGCCAATTCGGAGACCAGGATTTGCCGGGCCTTCGCCAGCATCCGCTTCTCACCAGCCGACAGCCCACGATCTTTCTCACGTCGCCACAGATCCCGGACCACCTCGGCCACCTTCAGCACATTGCCCGAGTGTAGCTTCTCCAGATTGGCCTTGTAACGCCGGGACCAGTTGGACGGCTCTTCGGCATACGCCGCGCGCAACACGTTGAAAACTCGCTCCAAGCCGTCTGCGTCAACCACGTCACGCACGCCGATCAAATCCAGATTGTCTGCGGGAACTCGTACGACCAGGTCATTTTGCCCCACGATTCGCAATACCAGATAAAGCCGGTCAACGCCCTTGACTACGCGGGTCTCAACTTCCTCAATAACAGCAGCACCATGATTGGGGTAGACCACCGTTTCACCTACTGTGAACGTCATACGCTTTTAGTCCCTTTCCGCGAGGGCCTATTCTATCACGTTTGGCAAGTTTTAGGGAAACTATATGGCCTTGTCAGAGCCACTTTGAGCGGTCGTGTCAATTGAGAGAGCGCTATTTCTTGCCCTGGTTCTTGACCGCTTCGATAGCTGCTGCGGCGGCCTCGGGATCAAGATAACGCCCTCCGGGAGTGACCGGCTTCATCGAGTCGTCCAACTCGTAGAGCAACGGTATTCCGGTGGGGATATTCAGCCCGGCGATATCGGTGTCCGAAATGCCGTCGAGGTGCTTCACCAAGGCGCGCAGGGAATTGCCGTGGGCGGCGACCATTACCACTTTCCGGTCATTCAAGTCCGGAACGATCTGGTCGTACCAGTAGGGCAGCATCCGGTCCACCACATCGGCGAGGCATTCGGTCAACGGACGCACTTCCGGAGGCAGGTTCGCATAGCGCGGATCGTTGAATTGGGAGTACTCGTCGTCCACAGAGATCGGGTCCGGTGGAATGTCGTAGGAACGCCGCCACTGCAAGAAACGCGCCTCGCCGTAGGTCTCCAGGGTCTGAGCTTTGTTCTTGCCCTGCAACGCCCCGTAGTGGCGCTCGTTGAGCCGCCAGGAGCGTTTCACCGGGATCCAGTGCCGGTCGCAGCCGTCCAGGGCGAGATATGCGGTGTGGATCGCTCTCCGCAACACAGAAGTGTGGACGACGTCAGGCAGCAACTTCTCCGCCTTGAGCAATTCGGCGGCTTTCTTGCCCTCGCCGACGCCCTTCTCGTTTATGTCCACATCCACCCAGCCGGTGAACAGGTTCTTCGCATTCCACTCGCTCTCGCCGTGGCGGAGCAATATCAAAGTCGCAGCCATGCCTGGCATCCTACTCGTTCTGGCCCGGGGCGGGGATGCGCTTCCACGAACGACCCGGCTTGGCCCGGCACAGGTCAGGGCAGGCCAGCCATCCGGCCCAAGGCTGCCGCGACGGCTCCGATGACGACTACGACGATGAACGGCGCTTTCAGCCGGAGCGCCAGCAATGCTGCCGCCAGGGCGAGCAATCTGGAGTCCAGCAGGATGGCTTGGCCGTTGGCCAGGGTGCTGGTCATGGTCAGGGCGGCGAGCAGTCCGATGGTCAACGTGCCAGTGATGGCGGGCACGGATGGGTTGGCCAGCCATTTGCGCGGCAGCAGATAGCCGACGAATTTGGTTGCGTACGCGGTAGCGCTGGCGGCGATGATCCAAAACCAAGTCCTCAT
>JAISCH010000038.1 GCA_031265725.1 Propionibacteriaceae bacterium | reverse complement strand
TCACGATCACCCGGTTGCAATTCGCCGCTATCTCCTCGGGCTCATCCGAGATCAGAATGATTCCCATCCCAGCGCGGGCAAGATTTTGGATGCTGTCATAGATCTCGGCTTTGGACCCTACATCGATGCCCACTGTCGGCGAGTCGAGGATCAACAGCCGGGGTTCAGTGGCTATCCACTTTCCGATGACGACCTTCTGCGCGTTGCCACCGGAGAGTTTGCCGTCCAGGTTGTCGATGTCTTTATTGTTGACTCCCATTGCCGCGACCATCCGATTGCCCAGTTCGCGTTCCGCTCTCAAATCCAAGAAGCGCAATTTGTTCAGCAAGGTGTCCAACCGGGTCGAGGAGATGTTGTGGCTCACCGACTGATCCATGAACAGTCCCTCGATTTTGCGGTCCTCGGAGACCAAGGCGATTCCGGAGGCCACCGCCTGCTGTGGACTGGTGATCCGGGTCGGCTTCCCATCCAGCAGGATTTCACCCCTCATCGCCTTATTGAGACCGAAAAGAGTCAACGCCACCTCGGTACGGCCCGCGCCGAGCAGGCCGGTGAGTCCCAGCACGTCACCGGGCCGGACGCTGAATGACACGTCCCGGTAGTGCAGCCGGTCGGCCAGGCCGCGTACCTCCAACAACGGAGTCTCATCCACATCGCGCGGATCACGTTTATAGGCGGGATACTCAACCTCGCGGCCAGTCATGTGATAGGTGAGCTTCGCCTGAGTGAGATCGGCGGCCTCAAAATCGCCCACCTTATGCCCATCGCGGAAAATCGTGATGGTGTCAGCGATCTGGAACACCTCGTCTAGTTTGTGTGAGATGAAAACGATTGAGATGCCCCGGTCGCGCAGCCCTAGCACAACATCGAGCAGCCGGTTCACTTCTTTCTTGGTGAGAGCAGCGGTCGGCTCATCCATGAAAATGAGTTGGGCGTCCATGCAGAGGGCGCGGGCGATTGCGACCAACTGCTTGTTCGCCATGGAGAGCGAGGAAACTGCGTCATCCAGCGGCAATTCCACTTCCATGATCTCCAAGACTTCCCGCGCCAATTCCCGCATCCGCCTGCGTCCGACATAGCTGTGCTTTGAATTCAGCAGCACGCTGAAAGCGATGTTCTCCGCGACAGAGAGTTGGTCGAAGAGAGCCAGGTCTTGAAACACCACCTGGATGCCTGCGTCAATCGCGGCTCTGGGATCGCCGGGAGGAAGAGTCTTGCCAGCGACGCGCACCGTTCCCTTTGATGGGTGGTAGACACCGGAAGCGATTTTTACGAAGGTGGACTTCCCGGAACCATTCTCTCCGACCAAGCAGCGGATTTCGCCACGCTTGATAGTGACATTCACATCTACTAATGCGTTGACACCGCCAAAGGAAATGGACAGGTTCTCGGCAATGAGGATTGAATCGGCCATTACTCTTTCAGCTTTCTCTTCGGCCCAATGCCTTACGCCCACGCCAGGGTGGGCTTAGAGCCTGGTGGCACCGAACTGGCAAAGCGGTGCCACCAGACCAGACTCATAGTTGATTAATTAATGTTGCAGCGCTCAGAATGGATACTTGCCGTTCCAGCCAGAGAACGGTTCCTGCCCCTTCTGGAACTGGAGGATCGCGTCACCGACGACGATCTTGTCAGCGACCTCGACCTTGTCGTAGTTCTGCCACTTCAGATCCATGCCGCTTTGAATCGTCTCGCCCTTGAGGATGCTCAACGCGAGTTGATTGGCGGCGTATCCCGCACCGGCTGGCTCCCAGGACTGCCCTGAGTAAATCCAGCCCTCTTCGATATACGGGCCAGCGACAGACGGAAGAGTGAGCTGGGACAGCACGACGGTCTTGATGTTCTTCTCCTTCAACACCTGTGCCATATTGGAACCGGCCGAGACGGAGCAGGAGAGCATACCGGACAACTCAGGGTACGCCTTCAAGATTTCCAGTGCGTTGGAGCGTGCCTTGGCATCGTCGTTGGCGTCTTCATAGGGCTTGTCCTGCACCGGCTTGATATCCGGATACTTCTCAGCCAGCCATGCCACAGCGGCGTTGTACCAGGCCATGTGCGTCTCCGAAGTCAGCGAGCCGACTTCGCCCACGAAGGTGCCAGACGTCTTGCCGCCCAGGCCTTCGACGAATTTCTCTGCCATCAACTGTCCGAACACCTCATTGCGGAAGGCTTCCAGATCGTAATCGACGGCTTCAGTGAGAGCCAGCGCCGGGCCTTCATGGCTGATGACGACGATCCCCGATTGCCGGGCCTTGGTCAACACCGGCTCCAACGCTAGCGGGTCATTGGGAACGACCACGATCGCATCTACCTTCTGCGCGATCAGGTCTTCAACGATGGCAACCTGCTTGGCGGCGTCCTCAGAGTCGGGGCCAATCTGCCAGGCTTCGACGTCGGCATTGTCAGCGTTGAATTGATTGACTCCGCGCTTCATGTCGTCAAACCAGGTGATGCCTTCCACCTTCGGAATGGTCGCTATCTTGTATGGGCCAGCCTTTGGCTCAGTGCTGGGACTCTGGTCCCCGCCGCCGCCGCTGTTTTCTGTGGTGCCGCAGGCAGTCAGGGAAGTGAACAAGGCGATCCCCGCCAATGCGGCTAACCACCTAGTCTTGCGATTGTTCATAGCTTCGGTTCTCCTTCGAACGCGAGAGTGGACAACGGTAAATATAACACAATGAAACATCCAGGTCACCACCAGCCACTACAGACGTAACAAGCGATAACAGGGTGCCTCAGTCGTATTCGGTTCGATTATAGGCCGTAGTCCCAGTACTGGATACCTCTGGACACTATGTTACTTAATCGTTATCATATCAAGATCGAAACAGACTATTATCGTTTGATAACATATCGTTGCAGCCGGTATTCCACTGACGAAGGGGTCGATGCGGTCTCCTTCATGCCAGCAGAACCGGGCAATGCGTGCGTTGAAAGGACTTTCACATGGTTCAGGTAATTTCCTTCGGAGCCTACATCGCAGACGTGCTTGGCTGGCCCTTCATCGAGGTGCCCGCCGGACAGCAGTTGGCCTTCCTGAAGCGGATCAAATTTACCGTAGCAGGCACTGCCGCCGCGCCCTCGATGAACTTGGCCAAGCTCGGCCATGACGTCACCAGCGTGGGAAGGATCGGCGACGACTCCATCGGCCTCTTCCTGCGCACCAGCCTGGAACGATACGGCGCCGACACCAGCAGGCTGATCGTCGATCCTGAATTACAGACCTCTTCGAGCCAGTTGCTGATCCGCCCTGACGGCTCGCGCCCGGCATTGCATGTGATCGGCGCCAATGCCGCCCTCAACGAGAACGATGTCCCTTGGGACTTGGTGAAGCCAGGCGTCATCTTCCACATGGGCGGAGCATTCGTGCTGCCCGGAATCGATGGCCCGCCGATGGCGCGGATCTTGGCCAAGGCCAAAGAACTGGGCGCGATCACCACTTGCGACTTTTTGATGAGTCCCCGCCCGGACGCGCAAGAGTTGATCGGTCCGTCCCTGCGATATATCGACTACCTGATGCCGAATATCGAAGAAGCCGGTTGGTTGGTCGGCACCGAGGACCGCACCGAGATAATCAAGTGGCTGCACGGCATGGGCGTCGGCTGCACGATGCTAACTTTGGGCGAGGACGGTGTTTCGGTCGCCTTGAACGGGCAGCCGGAAAAAGTACTCCCGGCTTTCGCCATCGATGTGGTTGACACCACCGGCTGCGGCGACGCATTCACCTCCGGTTTCGTGTCCGGCCTGCTGGATGGCTTGGAATTGGAAGCCGCCGCCGTGCGTGGACTGGCTTGCGGATCGCTGGTCGCTACT
>JAISCH010000261.1 GCA_031265725.1 Propionibacteriaceae bacterium | reverse complement strand
GACGACTACGTGCGCGCCACCATCGCCCAGATCAGTCCGGAGAGCCGGTACCTGGTGACCACTCATGACGCATTCGGCTACCTGGCTGACGCCTACGACGTGCAGATCGCCGGATTCGTCACTCCGAACCCGGCAACTGAGCCATCGCTCTCCGACCGGCGCAAACTGACCGAGACGATCCGTACCCTGGGCGTGCCAGCGGTATTCCTCGAACCCAACCTCGCCGCCCGTTCCTCCACCCTCAGCGAAGTCGCCACCGAGCAGGGCGTGGCCATCTGCCCGATCTATGGCGACACCTTCGACGCCCGGGTGACCAGCTATGCGCAGATGATGCGCTTCAACGCCGACTCGCTGCGCGACTGCCTCAGCGGATGACCGCACGAAACAAATCCCGATGACCGACAGGAAGCCATGATGAAACTCACCTTGCCCCGCGAAAGGGCTATCCAGGCGTTGAGTGCCGGAATCGCCGCTCTCGCCTTGACCCTGCTGGTCCCACTGGCCAGCGCGTCCGCTGAGGGGCAGGACGACCCAGGACTGGACCAGAGCCTCGACACAAACCAACAGATCGTGCATGGCGAACAGGTCTTGCAGACCGGGCATGTCGACATGGGGCCGAAATACGCCGACGGGAGCTGGAGCTTCCTCATCCATGACGACGCCGCCCGGGCCGACGCCGCCGCGACCAGCGTTTGGCGCTACCCCGCCGAGACCGTGCTGCGGATACTGGACCAGGCCCGACTGAGTGTCCCGGACGATCCCAACTATGCCTTCATCGGGGCCGACCCCGGCACTACGGTATGGGTGGTGCCGCAGACTCAGAACCCGGAGGCGGTCTGGGTGGGCTGGAACACCCAAGATCCCGAGGTCATGCGGGCCATCGACCGGGGAGTGACCCTGACCTTGACCGGGGTGCGCGGTCCGGGAGTGATGACCACCTATCTGCAATCCGGATCGTTCGGTGAGCCGCAATTGCTCTGGGACTCCCGGGTGGCTCAGGCCCAGCCGATCTGGGTCGATGTGAACACTCACACCCATGCGAATTGGGTCTTCACCGCGCCCGGCATCTATCTCGTCCAACTGGAGGCCTCCGCCGACCTCATCGACGGCTCCCAGGTCAGTGACAGCCAGGTCATTCGCTTCGCGGTCGGCACCGCCACTGATCCCGCCCAGGCGCTCGCCGCCAGTTGGGACGACAACGCGGCCGACACCGCCGACACCGACATCACTGCCACCGACCCGGACGACAGCGCTGCCGTGAAGCCGGAAGGCGGCGACAGTTGGCTGGTGCCGGTGCTGATCGGGGCTATCGTCCTGGTCGCGGCGGGATTGGCCGCTGGGGCCGTCGTGGTGATCGTGCGCGGCAACAGCGCCAGACGCCGTGCGCTCGCCGCCCGCGTGGCCGCAACTTCGGAGCCTGCGGCCTCCGACGATTCCCCGGTATCCCCGGTCTCCGCTAGTTCCACCACATCCCCGGCCTCTCCCGTTTCTCCGGCCTCAACTGTCTACCCAACATCCGCTCACCCCGACGATTTCCCAGCCCCCGAACGTTCCACCACATCCTCGACCCTCGCACAGAACAGTGCGGAAGACGAGCACCAGGGATGAGCACACCCGAAGAGCCGAATGTGTCGGCCGGTCCGGTATTGGCGGTGCGGGACGTATCCGTAGCACTCGGCGGCAGGCTGGTGCTGACCAATGTGGACTTCAACGTCGACCGAGGCGAATTGGTCGGGCTGATCGGCCCGAACGGCGCAGGCAAGACCACGCTGTTGCGTACCGTCCTCGGCCTGCTCACCCCGGCCAGCGGGCAGGTCCGCGTCGCCGGGAAGGCGAGCAAGCCGGGCCGCACCCCGATTGGATACGTGCCCCAGCGCCATGAATTCGCCTTCGACTTCCCGATCTCGGTCGCAAATGCCGTAGCCACCGGTCTGACCGGCAAGCTCGGGCTATTCCGCCGCCTGGACGCCGCCGCCTGGGACAGTGTCGCCGACGCCCTGGACCGGGTGCGGATGACCGAGCTGGCCGACCGTCCCATCGGGCAGATTTCCGGCGGGCAGCGCCAGCGGGTACTCGTCGCCCGCGCGCTGGCCCTGCAGCCGACCGTACTGCTGCTGGACGAGCCGTTCACCGGCCTGGACATGCCCACCCAAGAGCTGCTGTCCGCGCTGTTCGCGGAGTTGGCCAGTGAGGGCCGGGCCGTGCTGCTGACCACGCACGACATCCCTTCCGCGCTATACACCTGTGACCGGATCGCGCTGCTGAATCGCAGCGTCATCGCCGCCGACACCCCGGCCCGACTAGCCGCCGACCCGGCCCTGTGGATGGCCGCCTTCGGCGTCGGCCCCGACTCCGCCCTGCTACGCATACTGAAAGCCGTCTGAGATGAACCCGATAGACTTCCTCGCCGACCTGCTCAACCCCGACCTGGCTTTCCTGCCCAAGGCCCTCGCCGTGGCGGTGATGTCCGCGCTGGTCTGCGGCGTCGTCGGCAGCTATGTGGTGCTGCGCGGCATGTCCTTCATCGGTGACGCCGTGGCCCACGCCGTCTTCCCAGGGCTGGCGGTGGCCTTCGTGACCGCTGGCAACCTCGTCCTCGGCGGCATGGTCGCCGGGGTCGTCACCGCTGTCTTCGTCGCCGTCTTCGCCCAGAACCGCCGACTGAAAGAGGACTCCATCATCGGGGTCTTCTTCGTCGCCGCCTTCGCCCTCGGCATCGTCGTCATCTCGCAGGCCCCCGGCTACGCAGGGAGCTTGCAGCAATTCCTCTTCGGATCGATCACCGGGATCCCCGACTCCGACCTATACGTCGTCGGCGGGACGGGGCTGCTCGTCCTCGCCGTGCTTTTCGCCTTCCACAAGGAATTCGTCACTATCAGCCTGGATCGGGAATCCGCTCAGGCGATGGGGGTCAAGGTCTTCTGGCTCGACCTGGTGCTCTACGTGCTGGTCACCCTGGCTGTGGTCATCAGCGTGCAGACCATCGGGAACATCCTCGTCCTCGCCCTGTTGGTGACTCCCGCCGCCACCGCCCGGCTGCTCACTGATCGGCTCTCAGTGATGATGCTGCTCGCCCCGATCATCGGCGGGCTGTCCGCCCTGCTCGGCCTATACGGCTCCTGGTCCTGGGACCTACCCACCGGTGGCACCATCGTCCTAGTGCTGACCGTGGTATTCCTACTTGCCTGGTTCGGTGCCCCCCGCAACGGCCTGATCGCCAAATCCCATCGCCAAAGGATTCAGCGAAGCCCCCAGCCATAGCGCACGTACGTCCCGCAGCGAGAACACAACAGCGAACGAAGTGAGCGCTGGGGTTTGAAGGGGTCGTCCCCCTTCAGTG
>JAISCH010000260.1 GCA_031265725.1 Propionibacteriaceae bacterium | reverse complement strand
GGCGGATCCTCGTTCTGCAAGCCGGTGGCCACTACGCCTTGGGGCAGAATTACATTAACCGCTTCAATCGCGGCATATCGTTGGCAGCCGAAGGGCTTGGAGTCAGCATTTCATTCGCTTATGGACAAGGCTTCTTTGCCTGCCATCAGGCTGTCGGGCAGGCCTTGGAGAGCCTCGGCCCGGACGTTGGCTTCGTGACAAATTCCACCATTGATCCGGCAGATGTGCTTTCTTCTTTGTTGCTCCATGGACGCACTCCTGGAAAGGACGTTTCACTCGTGGCCACCGGGGCACCGCACGAGTTTCCGGAAGTAGAGGGATATCAGATCGCGGGCATAGACCAACTCCGCGAAGAGACCTTGGGGTTGGCCGTGGACCGACTAATGGAGTTGATCAGGGATGACCCAGCAGCGATGAGACCAGGAGATTTCGAACTGACCACTCCGACCTTCGTCCCGGGCAATACGTTACGCTCCTGAAGTAGACCAGCCAGGCGATCCAGCTTGTCACCACTGCCAACATCGCCACGGTGGCTATCGTCGTAATCGAACGACAGCTAGCCGCGCCTCATGCGAAGGACACCTTTAAACCTCCGCGTCCACTGCGAGGCCGGTTCGATCCTTCTTGGGGACCATGGGTGAGCAGAGCTTTACTAACTCGTCATAGTTTCAGCCATCTTATGAAGTTAGAGTTGTTGGGACGACTGGCTACCCCAATTCGATCCGGGATATTGGTGCCAACTGTTCTAGGAAGTGTTCGTCGTGGCTGACTATGATCAGGGCTCCGCGATAGGTGTTCAGGGCGTCGATTAGTTGGGTGACGCTGGGGAGGTCGAGATTGTTGGTCGGCTCGTCCAGGATCAGCAATTCCGCTGGCGGGGTGGCCAGGATCAGGGTGGCCAGCACTACTCGGAAACGTTCACCTCCGGACAGTGATTTGATCGGACGTAGGGCGGCGTCGCCGCGCAGGTACATCTTGGCTAGTTGGCCGCGCAGTTCGGCTTGGGTCGCGTGTGGGGCCACCCGGCCGACTTGGTCGACTGCCGAGGAGGACGGGTCGAGCCCATCGGCGCGTTGGGGCAGATAGCCGAAACGCCGGGTGAACAGCTTTCCCCAAGGCTGGCCGGCTAACGGAGCGGTGTCATGGACCAGTTGTTCGAGCAGGGTGGTCTTGCCCGCCCCGTTCGGCCCGGTGATCGCCAACCGCTGCGGTCCCTGCAGAATCGTCACCTGACCGGCGACGTGTAGCTCGGCCAAGCGCCGTTTGGCTGGCACTTTGGGATCGGGCAGATCGATGAGGATGTGCTCGTCGGGGCGGGTCTGCGCCTCGGCTTCAGCGAGCGCTTGCCGGGCAGTCTCCACCCGGTCATCCATCCGTCCGCGCAGCTTCCCTGCCGAGACCTGCGCGTCCTGCGCCCAGGAGTGCATGGCGATCAGTGGGGCGCGTTTATTCGCCTCGTCCTTCTTCGCTTTTTTCGCCGTGTGGGCCAATGCCTGCTCCGTCGCCTGACGTTGGCGCTTCTCCACTCGCAGGGCGGCCCGGGCCGTCTGCACCGCTTGCACCGCCGTCTGCTGCTGAGCCGACACCGCCTGCTGCCAAGCGGAATACGGCCCGCCGAAGACAGTCAACCTCTGGTTGTAAAGCTCTGCGGTGTTGTCCATCAATTCCAGCAGGTCGATGTCATGGCTGACCACGATGAGCGTCCGCTTCCAGCCACGCACCACCTGGTACACCGCTTGGCGCGCCCGCTGGTCGAGGTTGTTGGTGGGCTCGTCCAGCAGGGTTATCGGAGCCTGCCCGGTGATCAACCCAGCCAGGGCGACCAGCATCCCCTCCCCACCGGACAATTCGCCGAGTCGTCGGTCCATCGCCAATTCCGGCAGCCCGACCTGCGCCAACGCCTGCTGCGCGCGTGCCGCGACCCCCCAGTCGTCCGCCAGCACGTCGAAGAAAACGGGATCGGACTCCCCCGCCTCAATCGCAGCGATCGCGGCGAGCTTGTCCGCGACGCCGAGCAAGTCAGCGACGCTGGCGTTCACGTCCAGAGTCAAGTCTTGCGCCAGATACGCCACCTCGCCATCGACTCCGACCCTCCCGCCGCTGGGCCGCAACTGCCCGGCGATCAACCGAAGCAAGGTGGACTTCCCCGACCCGTTGGCCCCCACCAGCCCAGTGCGCCCAGCCGAGAACGCCCCGTTCAATCCAGCGAGAACATGCTGGCCATCCGGCCAAGAAAAACAAAGATCCTGCAAAGTGATCGCATTATTGGAAGGCATAGAAAAGGCTCCTGACTCTTAGCGGATGCGCTGAGAGCGAAAGCCCGGGTCGGCGGGTCAACTCAGCACGCGATTACGACCGCGTGACGCCAATCACCATTACCTCCTAGTTGCCCCACAAAGTTCTCCGCTCGCAACACTGGCTGCGATACTTTGCGGAGACCCCGAGGTTCGAAAAACTCGGCTCTTTCGTTCAAGTTTCGACGGCCTAGTGAAGCTAGCCGATTTCCCAACGCTACCAGCCGCCCAATGGTTCCGCCAATGCCATGACATTGCCAGCAACCTATTGGCTCAGCACAGCTTGGGGAAGTCAGGCAGCGATTCAACAAGCTCAGGATCGGGACTTGTATTTTCCTATACAAAACTATATTCTTGTGCCGTCGCCGGGACAGGCGGCCCGTGAAGAGCACGGAGTCATTCTCAATGAGGAGGAGCTATGTCTTTCCGCAAACCAGGCCGCGTGATCGCAGCGGTCGCAGCCTTGGCACTGGCACTCACCGCCTGCACTGACGGCGGCAGCGGCACCAGCAGCGGCCCGAGTGGTGAACCGGGCGGCGTTACCCTGACGCTTTGGCACAGCTCCGCCGACAACGTCGCGGCGCGCAACCTTTACCAGGCATACGAAAAGGCCACCGGCAACACCATCGAACTGATC
>JAISCH010000226.1 GCA_031265725.1 Propionibacteriaceae bacterium | reverse complement strand
GATGAGCAAAACCGGCTTCTCCCAAGCGACCCGCCATTATCAGACGACAAAACCCCGCACCCCTGAGCGTGGCCCAAGGATACGGGGAATGACGTTCAGCGGCCCCGCGCGCTACTCGGCGCTGGGCTTCGTCTTGGTCGGATCAATGCTGACCCCAGGACTCATCGTGGAGGCCACAGTGACCTTCTTGATGTAGCGGCCCTTGGAAGCCGAAGGCTTGAGCCGAAGCACCTCGTCGATGGCGGCGAAAAAGTTCTCGATCAGCTTCTGCTCGCTGAAAGAGGCCTTGCCGACGATGAAGTGCAGATTGGCATGGCGGTCGACGCGGAACTCGATCTTGCCGCCCTTGATGTCGGTGACGGCTTTGGCGACATCCATCGTGACCGTGCCGGTCTTCGGGTTCGGCATCAGGCCACGCGGCCCGAGCACCCGGCCCAGCTTGCCGACCTTGCCCATCATGTCCGGGGTGGCCACCACCGAGTCGAAATCCAGATAGCCGCCTTGGACCTTCTCAACCATCTCATCAGCGCCGACCTCGTCGGCTCCGGCCTCGATCGCCTCCGCTGCTTTCTCACCTGTGGCGAAGACGAGGACCCGTGCCGTCTTGCCGGTGCCGTTAGGCAGGTTAACTGTGCCACGGACCATCTGGTCCGCTTTGCGGGGATCGACGCCGAGTCGTAGCGCGATCTCAATAGTCTCATCGAATTTGGCTGAAGCGCCCTTCTTCACCAACTCGATAGCCTGCTCTGGGGAATAGAGCTGGCCAGCGTTACGGTTGGCAGCGGCTTGGTTGTAAGCCTTGCTTCTCTTCATTTGCTGATCTCCTTAAATTTGGCTCCCGTGTGAGCCAGTAGTCAGTTGTGGTGCGGGTGTCCCCTCCCACAGATTTATGTCTTACTCGACTTCCACGCCCATCGAACGCGCGGTGCCGGCGACGATCTTCATCGCGGCCTCCACATCGTTGGCGTTGAGGTCGGGCATCTTCTTCTGCGCGATCTCGCGCACCTGATCGGAAGTGATCTTGCCGACCTTGTCCTTGTGCGGGCGGGCCGAGCCAGATTTAAGGCCAGCCGCCTTCTTGATCAACTCCGCTGCGGGCGGAGTCTTGGTGATGAATGTGAACGTCCGGTCTTCATAGATCGTGATCTCGACCGGAATGACGTCGCCGCGCATCGCTTCAGTCTCAGCGTTGTAGCGCTTGCAGAACTCCATGATGTTCACACCATGGGGGCCAAGCGCTGTGCCGACTGGCGGGGCCGGAGTGGCCATGCCAGCGTTCAACGCGACCTTCACAATAGCGGCAACCTTCTTCTTAGGAGGCATTAACGGGTCCTTCTTGCTGTTTTCTAATCGGTTTGCTAGATCTTCTGGATCTGGCTGATAGTGAGATCGACCGGGGTCTCCCGGCCCAGAATCTCGACCAATGCCTTGAGTCTTTCTCCCTTGGCATTGATCTCGGTGATGGTCGCATGCAGCCCTTGCAAGGCCCCAGCCACCACCATCACGGAATCCCCGACCTTGTAATCGGCGATTTCGACTTTCTTCTTCGACCGCTTGCTCGGTCCGGATTCCGCCGCATTGGCCCTGGCCAACGCCGACGGAGTCAACTGCCGCACCACTTCATCCAAGGTGAGCGGCACCGGGCTGCTGCCCAACGACACGAACCCAGTCACACCAGGTGTGTGCCGGACCACGGCCCAAGTCTCATTGGAGTAATTCATCCTGACCAGCACATACCCAGGAAGTGTCGTCCGGGTGACTGTCTTCTTCTGGTTGTTGCGCGTCTCCACAACGTCCTCAGTCGGCACTACCGACTCGAAGATGTTGTCACCCTGCTCCAAGCTCTTCACCCGGTTGTCCAGGTTCTGCTTGACCCGGTTCTCCATGCCGGAATAAGTGTGGACGACGTACCAGTCACCGGCTTTGCCAAGCAATTCTTGGCGCAATTCCTCGATGACTTTCTCGTCGTCGGCGTCGAGCTCGTCGGTCGGCTCGGGTTCCGGCTCCGGCTCGGAGAGGTCGATGACGATATCGTCGACCACCGGCTCCTCCGGGCCGCCGAAATCGAGATTCAAATCAATTTCTTCCTCAACCGGCTCCGGCAAGCCAAGATCAATCTCGAAATCCTCAGCCTCGTTCTCAAAAGGGATGTCAGTCACTTGAGTCTCGTCCTTTTCCACTCAGCCGAAGATCGCCAATAGTCCTGCGCCGATACCCAAGTCCAGCAAGCTGATGTAGGTGATCACGAACAGTACGAATACCAAGACAACCCAGAAATACTGCTGCCACTGATTGAGAGTCGGCCAATTGACCTTCTTCAACTCCTCGACACTCTGGCTGACGAATTCAATCGGCCCGGTGCGCTTCTCTTCCTCACTCGCGCCAGTACGCTTCTGCTTCGGTGTCGCCCGGCCCTTCTTGGTCTTGGTGTCAGTAGCAGTCTTGCGGACAGGGCGAGAACTGGCCACCTGCTCGGCGATAGCCTCAGCTTCAGCGATGGCAGGGTCGTCATCAATCGCTGCGGCCGTCTCAGCCGCAGTGGTCTCCTCGACGTCCGGCGTCATCTCGTCAGGATCGTTAGCCACGTTCTCTCCGGTCGTTTCGTACTGCTCCAAGCAGGGCAAGAGGGATTTGAACCCCCAACCTGCGGTTTTGGAGACCGCTGCTCTGCCAATTGAGCTATTGCCCTAGGGTTTGATGTCTTCCGCAGTTGGACCGCCTCGCAGGCATGACCAAATCTGGCGAAAGCCACCAAGAACAAGATTGTACGGGTTTTGCCAGCCTGAGTCGAATGGGACGCACCCTCTCAGCGGTTGAATGTGCCCCAAGCCCGGCCAGATGACGGCGAAGCCGACTCAAAGCACCTTCGCTATCGCCTGAGCCACCCGGTCGACATTCTGGTCGTTGATGGCGGCGACACAGATCCGGCCGGAGTCCAAGCCATACACAGCCCACTTTTCCCGCAATTCACCCATCTGCTCCAAGCTCAGACCTGTGTAGCTGAACATCCCCACCTGAGCGGTGACGAAACTGAAGTCCCGCGACAAGCCCTGCAGACGGGCAGCCAATGCCTGCCGCATCAGTTTGATCCGGTCGCGCATGCCGCTCAATTCACTCTCCCAGAGCTGCCGCAGCCCAGGATCGGTGAGCACCATAGCCGCGATACTCGCCCCGTGGGTGGGCGGGTTGGAGTAGAGGGTACGCACGCACACCTTGAGTTGGGACGCCAGCCGGGCGGCCTCGTCGGCGTCTTTCCCGAGCACCGTCAGCCCGCCGACCCGCTCGCCATAAAGGCTCATGCTCTTGGAGAAGGAATTCGCCACCAGCAGCGGCACGTCCCGCTGGGAGAATTCGGCCACCGCGCGCCCGTCGGCCTCGATACCGGCACCGAAGCCTTGATAAGCCATGTCGAGGAAGGGGACCAACTCGCGTTCCCGCACCACCTCGGCCACCTGTGCCCACTGCTCCGCGCTCAGATCGTAGCCAGTCGGATTGTGGCAACAGGCGTGCAGCACGACTATCGTAGATTGGGCGGCGGCCCGCAAATCGTCCAGCATCCCGGCGAAGTCCAGCCCGACGCCCGGCTTGTAGTAGCGATAACTGCTCACCTGGAATCCCGACCGGCTGAACAGGGCCAGGTGGTTCTCCCAAGACGGGTCAGAGATCAGCACCCGCGCGTCGGGGTTGAGCCCGCGCAAGAATTCGGCACCGATCCGCAGCGCGCCAGTGCCGCCCAGGCCTTGCACGGTGACGGCCCGCTCCCGCAGCGCCGATTCCGGGCCGAAGACCAATTCCTTGACTGCCCGGTCATAGCTGGGCAGCCCGTCGATGGGCAAGTACGAGCATGGCTTCAACTCAGCGGCAAGCCTGTCGCTCGCCGCGCGCACGCATTCCAGAATCGGCACCCTGGCGCTGGCGTCAAGGTACACGCCCACCCCGAGGTTGACCTTGTCGGGGCGGATGTCGGCGTTGAAAGCCTCGGTCATACCCAGAATCGGGTCGCGGGGGGCCAACCGCACCGCAGCGAACACAGTCATTCATGCTCCTTCCGAGCCGATAGCTCACACCCGACGAGCACAGGCTCCGCTGCCAGGGTGATGCCGAACTTGTCCCGCACTCCCACCATGATTTCGTTGGCCAGCCCGGCGATATCGACGGCACTGGCACCACCA
>JAISCH010000179.1 GCA_031265725.1 Propionibacteriaceae bacterium | reverse complement strand
TACGACTGGTCAACGACTAGTCTGATTATATGGGTATGAAAGTTGGGGCTTACAAAGCTAAGACGCATTTTTCGCAACTGTTGGATGATGTCAGCGCGGGCCAAACGGTTACGATCATGCGGCATGGCACGCCGGTGGCGCGCCTAATGCCTATTACTCCGGTTTCTGGCGATCCCGAACATGTTGTAGCGCAATTTCGGCAGGCTCGCCAGGGCGTAAAGCTCGACGGATTGACTGCCCGTGACCTTATCGACGAAGGCCGCCGATGATGGTGATTGACACTAGCATCGCGGTTGCTTGGTGCTTCGAGGATGAATCCTCCCCCGCGACTGACAACATCTTGGCCCAGGTCAGTCAAGAGGGTGGGATCGTGCCGCCATTGTGGCGTTATGAAATCGCAAACGCACTGCTCACCGCCAGGAAACGGAAGCGGCTCACCGAGACCGACGCGCAGCGTTTTCTTGGGCTGCTCAGCTCATTGCCGCTGGAAGTGGATGCCGACATTCCCGATGCCGCTGCCTTGCTGGCGGCGTCCCAGCTTCACGGTTTGAGTGCTTACGACTCTGCTTATCTGTTACTCGCGCAACGGCATGGTCTCGAACTCGCCACTCTTGATGCCCCGCTGGCCAAGGCGGCACGCGCGGCTGGGGTGAGCGTAGTGCCGGGATAGGTCGCGGTTAAGTTGGGCGGCAAGAGCACAGTGCTGGCAAGGCAGCGGAAAGAAGTAATGGAACCCTACGTCGATTGCCTCTTAACGCGAACGGTGCGTCGTTGTCCTGCTGGCTGAGTCAGGTCAGCTCTTGGCACAACTGCTGCGGGGACGCGTCGGGTCAACGGTATTCGTGGGCGGCGCGAACGGCGGCGGCCCCGTAGCTTCCACCGAACAGCACAGCGTGGACAAGGAGTGGGTGAAGCTGGTGAAGTGCGATGAGTCGCCGCCAGCCTTTGGGTAGTTGGGACGACGTGGCGGCGTAAGCATCGAACGTTTCCGCTAAGTGTGCGGCACCGAACAGGGCCAGCATGGCCAGGTCGGTGATTCGGTGGCCGCCATGAGCGGCCGGGTCTATCAGGACGGCCTCACTCGAGGTATAAAGCACGTTCCCGGCCCAGAGATCGCCGTGGATGCGGGCGGGCGGAGCATCATCGTCGTAAATCCCAGCGCGCAGCCGTTGGGTCAGCCGGTCGAGGACGCGAGCGTCATCCGGGCTTAGCGCGCCCCGTTCCAAAGCCTGCCGAACGTAGGGGAGCACCCGGTAATCTGCGTAGAACTCTCCCCAGTGCCAGGCGCTAACTGGTTGACTCCCGGTGACTTCCAAGGGTGAAGCAAGGTCCGGACAAGTCCCATCGACTGCGAGCATGTCAGCGGTTCGGATTCCCCTGGGTGGAAGCGTCCCGGCGACAACAACTGGCATTGGCAACTCCAAATTGCCGATGTAACAAGGTCCGGCATGGTCGAGCGGACGTTGCCCAAAGGCATCCGCACCCGCGTTATGAGTGTTAGCCAGCATTTCCCCGAATCGCCGCGACGCAGCTCTGCTTGGTGCAACAACCGAGATCTTCTCCAACGTGATTGAGGTATCCGTCACGGACACCACTTTGGCCACCCGCGTACCACCAGGTACTTGAAGCCAGTTCAATCCCGCCGCCTCGGCAGCGAAAAACCCACTCGGCGCATCGACCCGTCGTTTGCTGAACGTTTCCACACTCCATTGTCTTCCATCGGTGGCCTAAGCAGTTCATATCAGCCGAGTTAGCACCTACGCCCATGCGGATAAGTGCGCCAAGCTACGCACACCCACGAGCCACTGGAAATTGAGTGCTATCTTGGCCGCATGGACCTGGCTTCCGCGTTCCCAGCATATCTGCGTCATGATGTGGCTTCTGTGACCGAGCGGTTGGCCTTGACTACCGGCCCGGATCACATCAGCGGAACTATCGGAGTCCCAGTCAAGATCGCCACAGATAACTTGACCATCCCGTGCCGCATCTATCGGGGATGGGAATCTCCCGCCTCCTCACCATTCAGCGGGACTCAACAACAGATAGCAGCCTGCCTGATGACTCGGCATCACAATGGCTTCGTACGGCAGCGCTGGGCATCGCTGCTGTCGCAACCGCTCCGACCTTGGACTGCCCCTTACTTGATCGCCCTCTTAGGTGAATACGTCATCCAGCTCACGAATGACATCGCCGCCACTTGGGAGGGCTACAAGCCTGACAGCCAGGAAGCCCGCATCCTAGCGACCTGCTATGAGAACAACCCGGCCTTCATACAACTGACGCAGAATCGTGCCACCAGCTACTGGAATGAGTATTACCGTAGCAGCGGTGCGCTGGCTGACTACCCAGCCATTAAAGCGCTCAACCTGGTCAAGACATGGGAGGCCACTGCGTAGCTGTGAGTCGAGAGCAGTTCACCGTCCGAATGACCGAAACACATGATCCCTTTTTCTAAGCATTCAGTCCTGACTTAGCTCAACAGGCGATAGGCGTGTTCGAGGCCATGCAACCGCTGAACGATTTCCTCAACGACGCGCTCAGCGACTTCCAGATGCCGACACGGTAGTCCCGCAGCAAAGGGTAGGAATACGTAAAGGCCTTGCTTCTTTTCTGTGGATTCGGTTGTACCGAAGTTGTTTTATCGAACTCGCCGCTGCACGAACCTAAGCCTAGACTCCGACGACGCGTACCTCACTGCCTTGGGTAAGCAGGGTCATGTCATCCACGTCTGCGGTGATAATCACTGCCGGGGCAAGTGATTCGGCGATGGCTGCAACAATGGCATCAACCGTCAGATCCCGCTTCTTTTTGCGGACGGATTCGGCGCGCTCGCGCAGGGCACCTGCCCGAGCAGCAATCATGTCAGTGATGTCGCAGGTGTTGGCTGATCGCAGGAAATTCCAGACCGCCGCATCCGATGGTCTGCCGTTCATCACCTCGGCCAGCACCACGGCGGGTACGACCACGGGGGAATCAGCTCTTGCCGCAGCCTTCATATCGCTGAAGAATCGACGTCGATTTCTGACTAACCCGGACAAGGCTTCCGAATCTAAAACAACAGTTACCCGAACAGCCTCTTCGCGCATTCGTCCACCTCTTCCTGAGGGATGACACCGTGCTCGGCTTCGTATTCAGCGATCCACGCTGTCAAGCGCTCGGTGCTGAGAAACTTGCGGATGGATTGGGTGACAAATGCGGAGAAGTTCCCGTCGACAACGAACGGTTGGGCGGCATGGTAAATGTCGACCGGAATGGTTATCGACTTCTTGACGAACTCCGTATCTAATGACATGGCCCAATGCTACCACCGGTAAGACTGAGCTGGTCCGTCACTTGCCACCTTGAGGTGGAAGGGGAATCCAATTCCAATCGAGTGAGTGTTACGCCCGGTAGGCGTGCCCGAATCGTCTGGTCAGACCCCTGGAAAGTCGGTCAGGTCACTCGTCGTCTGGCTCTAAGAGGTCGCGCCAATAGGTCGCGGGTCAAACTACCCTATTGGCGCGATCTCAAAGCGGCACAGACGGCGGCGAAGCCGTCTAGCACTTGTAAGCCGACGGCTTGCATTCCGACTAGGGCGGCGGATTTGATCTCGGCATCGCTGGCACCGGACTGCTTAGCCAGGCCGACATGGAAGTCCAGGCCGCCGGTCATACCAGCGGCCGACAACACGGCTAGATAGGCGAGATGGTTCGTCTTGGGGTCCAGCGCCGACTCCTCGGCCTTGGTCTGGACGAACGCCAGGTGCGCTGCGGCGGTCTTGGGGAACTGTTGGCCGAACAGCATGAAGCCGTTGCTCATTTTCATTTCTTGTCTCTCATGTCGATGGTGGATGGGTCATCGGCCCAGGGTCGCAGGCCGAAGAGTTCGACGGCCAAGGTGAAGCCTTTGGCCATCGCCGCCAGGTCGTCTGGGTGTGCATCGGTGGTGCGCAGCCGCACCGGGCCGACCAGGGGAAGGCTGGCCAGCATGTCCCGTCCGGACTGGGTGATCACGACTTGGCGGCGTCTTCCGTCGGCGTCGTCTGGCCTGGTCTGGATCAGGCCGCGTTCCTCAAGGCGAGCGAGTGCCTGCCCAAGCGTGGCGGGATGCATCGTCAGGCGGTCACGCAATTCCGACATCGCCCAAACCTCGCGTTCTGCGACGATCCGGCAGATCGCCACCTGTTCTCCCGTCACTCCCGAGGTCTTGCGCAACTGTCGCCCTGCAGTTGCGAACGCCCGGTCCAGGCGGTACCAGGCACGGATTGCGGCTATCGCTTGTTCGGATGACTGGGTCACAGATTTAGTATGTACTACATACTATCTTGTAGGCAAGCTGCCCCTCCTGCTTGGCATCTACGCCATCGCGGCGGTTACCGGGGAAGCAGCCCGTCACCGGCGCCCGAACTCGAGGTGGTGGCCACCCCTGCGCAATTGCCGAGGCGGCATTACCCGCCACCGGCCCTGCGTGATGAAAGACTAATCGGCATGTTGGTCCACATCGTTTACTCCTCGCCTATCGGCTCGTCAAGACCCT
>JAISCH010000167.1 GCA_031265725.1 Propionibacteriaceae bacterium | reverse complement strand
CGTCCCAGGGCGGTGCGGCTGGCGGTCCTGGTTGATCGTGGGCACCGCGAATTGCCGATAGCCGCCGACCATATCGGCAAAGTCATCCAGACCGCCGCCGACGAGCGGGTCCGCGTCCGGGTCCGCGACCTTGACGGCGAGGATGGTGTGCTTATCGCCAGGGAGGCCAGCCAGTGAAACACCTACTGTCTTCTGGCGACTTGTCGCTGGCCGAGGCGAATTCCATCCTTGACCTTGCCGATCAGATGCAACAGGTGCAGTCGCGCCAAGTGAAGAAGTTGCCGGTGTTGCGTGGCCGCACTATCGTCAACGTCTTCTTTGAGGATTCCACCCGCACCCGTACCTCGTTTGAGATAGCTGGCAAGTGGCTGTCGGCCGACACGATCAACGTGTCCGCGCGCGGTTCGTCGGTCTCCAAGGGCGAGTCGCTGCGCGACACCATGCTGACCCTCGACTCGATGGGGGTGGACGCTTTCGTGATCCGGCATCCCTCCTCGGGCGCGGCGCACCAAGTCGCCAACTGGGTGCGGGCCGGGGTGGTGAACGCCGGTGACGGCCAGCACGAGCACCCGACCCAGTCCCTGCTCGACGCGCTCGCTATCCGGCAGCATTTCCGCAAGCTCGGCCAGGACGGCTGGGCGGGCAAACGAATCGCCATCGTGGGCGACCTGCTCCACTCGCGAGTGGTGCGCTCCAACGTCCTGCTGCAACGCACCCTCGGCGCCCAGATCGTCTTAGTCGCCCCCCCGACCCTGCTGCCGACCGGCGTGGAGACCTGGGGAGTGGAAGTCACCACCGACTTCGACCAAGTGGTCGCAGACATCGATATCGCCATGATGCTCAGGGTGCAGACCGAACGGATGACCGGCGGCTTCTTCCCCACCGAGCGCGAGTACGCCGACGCCTACGGGCTGACCCTGGAACGGCTCAACCGGCTCAAGCCGGGGGCGGCCATCTGCCATCCCGGCCCGATGAACCGAGGCATGGAAATAGCCAGCGAGGCCGCCGACGCCGCCAACTCACTGGTACTCGACCAAGTTGCGGCCGGGGTGGCCGTGCGAATGAGCGTGCTCTACCACGTCCTCGGCGGCGCAAGCGAAGGGATACCGCTATGACCAGCATCCTCATCACCGGAGCACGCAAAGTCGACGGGATCGCCGGCGACCTGTTCATCCGCGACGGGGTCTTCACCGACCCGGCCCAGGCTATCGGCACCCTCGAACGGATCGACGCCGACGGCCTGATGGTGCTGCCCGGACTGGTCGACCTGCACACCCATCTGCGCCAGCCCGGACGCGAGGACGCCGAAACGATCGCCACCGGGACGCTTGCGGCGGCACGCGGCGGGTTCACCTGCGTACACGCGATGGCCAACACCGACCCGGTGACCGACACCGCCGAAGCCGCCGAATGGATCGCCCAAGTCGGCATCGAGGAAGGCCACGCCCAAGTCGTGCCAGTCGGCGCGGTCAGCAAAGGCCTCAAAGGAGAAGAACTAGCCGAACTCGGCATGATGGCCCGATCCCTAGCCAAAGTGCGCGTCTTCTCCGACGACGGCAAATGCGTAGCCGACTCAATGCTGATGCGCCGGGCGCTCAGCTACGTCTCATCGTTCGATGGGGTGATCGCCCAACACTCCCAAGACCCCCGCCTCGCCGGGCCGACCGCCTGCTGCCACGAGTCGGAACTCTCCGGACGGCTCGGCCTGCCCGGATGGCCAGCCCAAGCCGAATCAGTGATAGTGGCCCGCGACGTGCAACTAGCCGAACTGGCCAACTCCAGACTGCACGTCTGCCACGTCTCCACCGCCGAAAGCGTCGACGTGATCCGCTGGGCAAAAGCCAGAGGCATCCAAGTCACAGCAGAAGCCACCCCACACCACCTCCTACTCGACACCAACCTAGTAGCAGGCTACGACACCACCTTCAAAGTCAACCCCCCACTACGCACCACAGAACACCTGGAAGCCATCCGCGATGCTCTCGCCGACGGAACGATCGACGCAGTAGCCACCGACCATGCTCCCCATGCCCCCCAAGACAAAGACCACCCCTTCGACGTCGCCCTACCCGGAATGCTCGGCCTAGAGTATGCTCTCGGCGTAGTAATCGAAGTCATGGTCAACACCGGACGAATGGACTGGCCAACCCTGACCAAACGAATGAGCCACACCCCAGCCCAAATCGGACAAGTCCACGGCCAAGGCCGCCCCATCACAATCGGAGAACCAGCCAACCTCGTCCTAATCGACCCCGCCGCCCGAACCACCATAGACAAAAACACCTCCAAATCCCGCTCCCGCAACAACCCCTACCACGGCTTAGACCTACCCGACCCAGTAGTCGCTACCATCTGGGCAGGCCGAGTCACCTACCGCCGCTGAGCAGAACGCCGCATAGCTGCCGGAGCCGACCGAGCAGCAGATCACTCGCCGTCGGTGACTGGCTCCTCCTCCTTGCTCGGCCTTGTTTCTGGGTGTAAAGTTGTAGCTGGAAACAACGACGGAGTCTGCAGTCCATTGGGGTGTTGGCATGGTTGGGTCTGCGGATTAGCTGCGGCAGCCGCAGACTGTTTCATTTTCAGCCCCATTCAGTTAGTTCTGGCGGTCATGATCTATCCGCTCGATGCCTACTTGGCGAGCCAGTATCGGGATCGGCCTGGTCCGGTTGCGTTCATTGACGAATCTGTGAAAACGCGCAGCGATGGCAGAGGTGATCTCCCGTTTTATGGGATGGCAGCGGTGACGTTCGCCCCAGAACAACTCAATTCGATCCGTGCCGATCTTCTACAACTAGCTGAGGATGATTACTGGCACGCCACAGAGGCGTTCTCACTGAGGCGCTTTCACCAGATCACCGATCTAGCCGAACTGATCGCTGACAGAGTTGAATGGAATATAGTCGCCGTTGACATGCCACTACCTGACAGTGATCGTGTTCACATAGCCCGCCAAACCTGTTTTGCTGCTTTGGCCAGGGAAGTCACAAGAGGCGAAGGGCCAGGAGCGGTAAGACTCCTGGTAGCTGAACGCAATAAAGACAACAAGCTGAACCATCTCGATCATAAAACAGCAAAGGCTTTACGCGCTTCCAAAAGCATCCACCAAGATGTCGCCCTTACCCACACCTCAATGCGCAGTGAACCACTCCTGTGGACCGCCGACCTAGCGGCATGGAGCACCTACCGTGTCCTCGCCGTCGATGACAACCGCTGGATAAACCCACTGCGGCAAGTGCTGACAGTAATCGACGCGAGAAGCGGCCAACATGTGCCGCTCGCACACCCATCCCGCCCAGGCGGGGCATGGACAGTCAACAACCTAGCAAACCAAATACGACACGCACGCGCCAATGTAGGACCAGACCGTGCAATCCAAAACACACCCGATGAAATTCAAAAACGCGCCAATGCCACACGAAACACCTTCAGCGGCCCGCCGCGACCTTCCGCTGTAACCCCATCAGATTTCACTCGCCCGTCAGCCCGCATGGTGATTCGTGGTGGGATACTGGGCCATGACGGTCTCGAAACACAGTGATTTCAGTCGTGGTCTAAGCCCCACGATGACTGACGTCGCTCGGGCGGCCCAAGTTTCACAATCTTGCGTCTCGCCGGTATTGAACAATGCACCCGGTGGACGTATTCCGGAAGCATGAATTACTCTGGGCAGGCCGGATCACCTACCGCAGATAGCGAAGCCATGTATCCGATTGAAACTCTGCTTCCAGTTGACGGAACTGTGGGAGGCGGCGATAAAGAGCAAGAGCCAGTTGACCCTAGGGCAGGCCTTATTCGTGGCTCAGTGCCGAGACGAGGCCAGTTAAAGGCTCGCCGCTGAGGCATCGCCCAACTGGCGCTGATCGCGCTGCTAGCTGAGTGCCGTTGCTCGGCAGATGCCAGGCGCAGGTTAGCGGATCACTCGCCGTCGGTGACCGGCTCCTCCTCGTAGAGGGAATCTACGATGTGGGCGTAGTTTTTGGCGATAGTCGCTCGGCGGATTTTCATGCTGGGGGTGACGCCACCGTCGTCCACTGAGAATTCGGTGGGCAGGATGGCGAATCTCTTCACTGTCTCCCAGCGTTCCAGCCTTGAGTTGGCATTGGCGACGCCGCGCTCGATGCTCTCCCGGAATTCGGGGCTGGCCAGGATGGTCTCGTAGCTCTCGCTGGTCACATTGTGCC
>JAISCH010000159.1 GCA_031265725.1 Propionibacteriaceae bacterium | reverse complement strand
GTCGCACTGTTCCACTTCGAGGGCAACCCCGGATTCGATGGTCTCGAATGGCGTCGCAATCGGCTCGACGGTCACGTCTGGTCCAATCTGCGCGGCTACCAGAGCGGCGAGGTCCATGTCGAATCCGACTGTGGTGCCGGCATCGGAGTCTTCCATCTCGAAGGGTTCGTAGGGTGCGTTGGTACAGACCGTCAGTTTGCCTTCATTGATCAGCGGGACCGCGGCGGGTGCGGGTTCGGCTGCGGCGGGATCCTCGGTGCCCAGGAGGCTCGCCGGTGCGGCGGTGCCGATCCACCTGGCATAGATCTCCGCGAACGTGCCGTCGCTCTTGGCCTCGGTCAGTGCTTCGTTGGCCAGCGCCAGCAGCTCGGTGTTGTCCTTGGCCACGCCGTAGCCGAACTCGTCGCCCGTCGGAATTTCGAATGCGAGGGTGTAGCCGTCGGGCAGGAACGGGGTGAGTACGGGGGTGTCGCCGAGCGCGGCATCGGCGTCGCCAATCTCGACCGCGTCGACCTGCCCGGACAGGTGCTCGAACTCACGTGTTGTCAGGCCCTTCTCGTCTGCCCATTTCTTGCCGGTGGTGCCGATTTGGACCGAGATGATCTTGTCGGCCAGGCTGGCCTCGTCCACGATCGAGGCGTCTTTGGTCAAGATGCCCAAGGTGGCCTCGAAGTACGGCTGAGTGAAATCGAACTTGGTTGCGCGCTCTTCGGTGATGGTAACCGCGGAGGCGAGAATGTCGCAGGTGCCGGCCGCGAGTGCCGCGCCGGACTCGATGGCGTCGAACGACGAGGCCAGCGGCTTGACGGTGACATCCGGGCCGATCTTGGCGGCGACCAAGCCCATGAAGTCCATGTCGAGTCCGACTATGGTCCCGCCTTCCTCCACCTCGAAAGGCTCGTAGGGCGGCTCGGTGCAAACGGTCAGGGTTCCAGGCGTGACGAGCTTGACTCCCGATGCGGCGGGTTCCGCGCTGCCGGAACAACCGGCCGCGCCGCTCAGGGCGACGATGACGCTCAAGGACAAGAGCTTGGTGGGCGTGCGCATGGGGGCGATCCTTTCCTCGGTTGCGCGTAAAGATACCGGTGATTGCATACCTATGCCAGCGGTCCCGGCCCGCTGGGCGGCTCATCTGCTCGAGATTCCAAACTCTCTCCGCTCCCGTTCGCGGCCGCGCGCGCCGGTCTGTGGCGGCGAACGGGCCGGGCGGGCGACAGTGGACCGGGCCAGTTCGGCCCCATGGAACTCCCCTTCGACCTTAAACCACCAGGAGGCCGATGAGTTGGGAGCCCGGTCACTGCGGGCCTGTTCCGCGACGGTAACGGTCAGACCAAAGACTCCGGCCTATAACCCGAACAGCCGCCGCTTTTCTTCGTAATATCCTGCCAAATCTGGGTCCGGGTTCGTTAGTTGCTCCGTCTCGGCGACCTCGATGCCAGCAGCCGACAGAGCAGCGATCTTCCGTGGATTCTCAGTCAGCAGCTTGACTCGCTTCACACGAAGATCTGCGAGAATCACGGCGCTACTGTCAAACCGTCTGGAATCTATGGGCAAGCCCAATGTCGCGGCCGCGTCCTCGGCGTTGTGTCCCTGATCCATCAGCTGGTAGCAAGCAATCTTGCCCATCAATCCAAGGCCTCTGCCTTCATGAGCGAAATGGTAGATGAGTACACCCTTTTGCCACCGGCTGAACTTCTGTAGTGCCTCGCTGATCTGCCAGGCGCAGTCGCACCGCTTGTCTCGCAGCACTTCGCTTGTGAAACACGCCGAGTTCAGACGGACGGGCACCGTGCCTTCGAGAGAGCTTGTCCTGAGCACGCCATGGAGTTCAGTGCGATCATCGCAGAATACTTGGTAGCTCGACAGGTGGAAGCTTCCGAAGTCGTTTTGCACCACAACCTCTCTTGATTTTCTCACGATTACTGGTTCGGATCCTTCGCAAACTAAAGGAATCATCGACGTACCAATCCTCCATCTATGTCCAATACAACGCCGGTCATTGGCGCCGGCGCATCGCATAAAGCCCATACAATGGCTTGTGCCACTTCCCGTGGCTGCGCAAACCTGCCGAGCGGAATGGCGGCCTCGTAGTGTCGGATCCGACCGGGATCCATTACGGCAGACGACATTGTCCCGGTGATCGGTCCCGGGCTTATAGCCAATATGCCTAGACCTAGACGGGAGTATTCCCTGGCGACGGATTTGACCACTGCAACGACGCCTGCTTTGGCGGCCGCATAGACGGTATCGAACCCCCTGTTGCCCCTGCTTGGCTTCCTACAACTACTACCCGCCGCGCAGCCCGGTCGTCGGTCTGTCTGCGAACCAACTCTTGTAGAAAAGTCAACAGGCTGAGTAGATTGACGCTCATGACTACCACTACTCCTTCTTCTTGGTACTCAGTCAGCCCAAGCCGCGGATACACCCCAGGGCACCACGCGACATACGTTGGAGGATCATCTCCGCGCCACACCGTCTGAGCCCAATCGCCCACGCCGTCGCCCGGTGCCCACTGACGCAAGTCCACATGGGCCGTGCCATTTGTGCGGATATCCCACTGCTCAACACGTTGATGGCCACGCTGTCTCAGTTGGTCCGTGACTGCCTGCCCAACAGCGCCGCAGCCTCCCACTACGAGAATTCGGGGATCGGAGCCAGACAGCGCAACGGAGTTGGGCGTGCATTGGAGCCGGCCGACCGGTCTGGGCGCGGTTTCAGCCATTTGCGCTCCCCCTCGAAGGTCGGTCTCCGCAGTGGCGGACGATCTCCGATAGCTTGGCATTCCAATCTCGGATATGCGAGCGCAGAGTTCTAACCGAGGTGGAGTGACGCGCGATCGCCCGCGATAGGGGGACGATCACGTGGTTTGCGCCGCCTCCCAGCGCGTGGCGCACAGTATCGGGCGTTCCGCCCTGCGCGCCGACGCCAGGCGCGAGAATCCAGCCGCCGATGTTCTGTTTGAGCGGCTGAACCACTGTGGCTCCGTAGACAATTCCAATGGAGCCGATGTCTGCCCAGCGCCGCTGATTCTCCCGTTTGACGCACGAGACGATTCTGTCCGCCACGGACTCATGGGTGCCGTCGGGAGTCCTCGCCAGCTGGGTCTGATAGCCCTCGGGGTTCGATGATCGGCATACGACGAATACACCCGAATCCGAGTCCTGGGCCGTATCGAAGTATGTAGACAGTGAATCGACACCAAGGTAGGGGCTTACTGTAATGGCGTCGGCCTTCAGGCTACTGTCATCTTTGAGGTAGGCGTCGCAATACGCATCGTTCGTACTGCCGATATCGCCGCGTTTGACATCGAGTAGAACCAACAATCCCATATCGTGGGCGTCGCTACATAACTGCTCCAGCACGGCAATTCCTGCGGAGCCGTGCCGCTCGTAGTAGGCGGATTGGGGCTTGACTATTGCACAGTGCTGCGCGCAGGCCCGGAGGATCTGGCCAACAAAGGTGCTTATGCCTTCAGGAGAGTCTGGCAGTCTCCAAAAGTCGAGCGTGTCTGGATCCGGGTCGATTCCGACGCAGAGGTTGCCGCGCACAGCTGTCGCGGCCAAGAGCCGCTCGCCAAAAGGACCGCCGTTCCTCATCGAACCCTCACCTTCGCTCGCCAAGTCTGTTGACCTCTTGTGTGACACGGTCGATGTTGTCTTGCTTGACTTCACCGTTTACAGGGCGTAGACGAGTGCCGAGCGCGAAAATGGCCGTGACTGAGACACCTATGGCTAAGGAGGCGAGGACTCCGCGTGCGGACGGACAGCATGGTGGCCACTGGATGCCAGCGATGCAGGCGGCAGCGGGCGGGAGGGCTGCCCGGAGGCGGGGCCGGCAAGCCGAGATGGATTCCGTTGGGGCAGGGAGCGAAACCATAATGGGATTACCATACAAGTATGGTGGCCGCGATGCATAGCGCCCTCAGAGTGTTGAGGTATGGCACCGGGCGAGGCGGAGTTGGCGTGGCGCGTCTCGCTGGGTCGGGAGATCGGTCTGCGCCTTCAGCGCCGCCGGTTGGTACTTGGACTGAGCCAGGAGCAGGTTGCCCATCGAGCGGGCATCGCGACGTTCACCTACCAGAAGTACGAGCACGGCGAGAGCCGACCCGGAACGCCGTTGAACCCGACGTTGTTCACCTTGTATGCGCTGGCCGACGTGCTGAATCTGAGGGTTGAGGAGCTGATCAAGAGGGACGGAGTGGAGCCGGGATGATGTGCGCAGCGGCAGATGGCCTATTTGTAGCGGCCGTTCACGGTGTGGGACGGCCGCCCGCTAAGGCAAGAGGCGGTCGAGGGTGGCCTGGTCGAGCAGGCCTTGAGTAAGCACGACCTCGCGGATGGTCTTGCCCGTTGCCGCGGCCTGGCGGCCGACCTCGTCGCAGACATGGTGGCCGAGTGCCGGGACCAGGAATGTCACGAGGCCGATCGAGTCCCGAACGTAGGCGGCAGTCACCGCGGCATTGGCGGTGATGCCTTCGACGCACTTGGTGCGCAGGGTGCGCGAACCGGCCCGCAGCAAGCCAATGGACTCGAAGCAGGCCTGGGCTATCACCGGTTCCATTGCGTTGAGCTGGAGCTGGCCGGCCTCCGCGGCCAATGTGACCACGAGATCGTTGCCGATCACTTTGAACGCGATCTGGTTGACCACTTCCGGGATCACAGGGTTTACCTTGGCCGGCATGATCGAAGAACCGGCCTGGCATTCTGGCAGGTTGATCTCATGCAAGCCGGCGCGCGGGCCAGAGGACAGCAGACGCAGATCGTTGGAGATCTTTGAGAACTTGACTGCGATTCGCTTCAATGCACCGTGAACGGAAACGTAGGCGCCGCAATCGCTGGTCGCTTCAATCAGGTCCTGCGATAGGACGAACGGAAAGCCGGAATACTCGGCCAGATAGCGGGTCGCAAGCCCGGCGTAGCCCGGTGGCGTGTTGATGCCCGTGCCGATGGCCGTGGCGCCGAGGTTCACTTCCAACAACAGATCGGCCAACATGGTCAGATGCCGCCGCTCCTCGCTGATCAGCACCGCGAAGGCGGCAAATTCCTGTCCCAGCGTCATGGGCACTGCATCTTGCAACTGTGTACGGCCCAGCTTGAGAACGCCGGCAAACTCGCGGCTCTTACGTTCGAACGCATCCTGGAGGATTTCCAGCGTCCTGCCCAGTTCGCGCGTCGACATGAGTAAGGCGAGCCGGAACGCTGTCGGGTAGGAGTCATTGGTTGACTGGGACATGTTGACGTCATCGTTGGGGTCGAGCGTGGAGTATTCGCCCTTTGGCCGGCCGAGTTCCTCCAGCGCCAGGTTGGCGATGACCTCGTTGACATTCATGTTGACCGAAGTCCCGGCACCGCCCTGGAAGACATCTAGCGGAAACTGGGATGTCAGTTCGGCTTCTGCGTCAAGGCGGTCACACGCTGCCACGATAGCGCCGGCCTTGCTCGCGGCCAGGACACCAAGATCCCGGTTAGCGCTCGCCGCAGCCTTCTTCACGATGGCGTACGCCCGGACCATGTTGGGGCTCTGGCCGATGGTGTTGCCGGAGATCTGGAAG